>NZ_VPEO01000006.1:0-170615 GCF_013417155.1 Acinetobacter sp. YH16052
TTATAATCAGCGAAGAATTCAAAAAGGCTTGGATTTTAAGACACCAAATCAAATGGCAGAAGACTTTTATCGGTTAGCTGCCTAGAATCTCCCAAGTGAAAGTCTCCTGCTAATTCAGCACACATCAAAGAATATACTTCTTGAACCAATATATTTTCTTTCCCACTGCTCTCCATCCAAATCAAATCTCTTATCTTCCTTTGAATGATAAGAATGGTATTCCTCACTCCCCAAACATTTCATTACCCTAACCTCCTCTTCATACGCCCAACATAATTGCTTATAAAGAACAGCATGTTTTAGTAATCTCTCATGAGATTCCCACCATATATGATGCTTACTTCCAATTTGCATTAATTGCACGGCATCTATTGAATTAATTGTTGTGGCACTGTATTCACATAAATTATCTCTCCTCTCTGAGCAGGTATCGTATAATTTTCAAAACTTTCTAAACCTGCCTTCTCTATATCAATCCCGATCACCATTCCTTTATGACTATCTGCATAATGAGACCACATTAAAGGATTTAAGGGGGCTCGAGTTAAAGACAATACTGCATATTTATTGATAAACCGACTTCTTACAGCTTGCGTTTCTACACCAACATTTACCGTTTCCCCCATTAAAGCTAAAGCCGTCACCTCAAATGGATCATTAAAATCGCGCGGCAAAGAAAAGCCTAAAGTACTTGTTTCTAATATTTTTAAACCAGCATCAAAGCCAACATATTTATATAAAATCATTAGACCTTGTATCTTGGAGGTTGTAGTGATTAGCTTCCACTATATGCAAATTGTAGAGTTTGTAATAGACCTAAGACTTTTAGTCTGTGCAAGAGATAAAACCTACTATTTGCCCTAACCACTTGCACAACTCTGGACGGTAACTAAGCACTTTGATGCTGCATTCACAAGAAAAGACGGTGCTTATGCTAAAACAATAATTGAATAATTAAAGCAGGTAAAGATTATGTTTTATCTTGGTATTGATGTTGCTAAAGCTAAAATTGATTGCTGTTTAATTTTAGAAAATTCTGCAAATAAAAAGAAAACCAAAACTTTTTCAAATACACCAAAAGGTTTTGAGCAACTTCAAATCTGGCTAAACCAGCATGCTGCAACTTCTACGCAGACCATTATCTTAATGGAAGCAACATCTATTTATCATGAACTCTTGGCTAAATATTTATTTGATGAGGGCTATCAAGTCTCTATAACCAATCCTGCCAGAGCTCGATATTTTGCTCAGAGTATGTCTAAGCTGAATAAAACAGACAAGGTAGATAGTGAGGTTCTAGCTCGATTTGCGATGACTGCCAATCTACATTTTTGGCAACCTTTACCCAAACATATTCAATTGCTGAATGCTTTACTGGATAGAAGAGCTGTTCTTTGTGAAGATTTACAACGTGAAAAGAATCGTTTGGAAAAAGCAGAGTCTACCTTCACGATGGAACCTGTACTTCAGTCTCTCCACAAGAGTATTGAACAGTTAAACAAACATATTCAGGGTATCGACCAACAAATTGATGATCACATTGATCAGAATCCTGATTTAAAAAATGATAAAGAACTGCTCAGCAGTATTCCAGCCATTGCAGATCGAACTAGTTTATTAATGCTCAGTTTCTTGCGCAGTCATACTTTTGAAAGAGCTAGTCAAGCGGCCGCCTTTGTTGGCTTGGTGCCCACTCAAAAGCAGTCAGGTAGCTCCATTCATGGCAGAAGCCATTTATCCAAAGCGGGCTCTTCCAAAATACGTGCCGGTTTATATATAGCAGCCATTGTCGCAACTCGGCATAATCCTCATATTAAAGGGATGAATGAAAGATTATTAGCTAATGGTAAAACCAAAATGATGGCGATTGGAGCTGCAATGAGAAAGTTGGTTCATCTTTGTTATGGTGTACTCAAACACCAACAGCCTTATCAAGCAGATTATTGAGCATGAATTTTCGATAATTTGCTTGACGTTTCAGACGGTATCTCTTGCGTTAGTCAAAATTTAATCAGTGATAAGCGTTGATTTTTAAATAAATATCAAAGTCTAAAATAATACTTTCGCAAGAGGTCTATTATTCTTATCCAATAAAAAACCCCGCTTTGGCAGGGCTTTTATAGCATAAAAATCAGCCAATTAAGAGATTGGTTTTTCTATTTATCAACGATTTTGTTTGCTTGGCTCCAAGATATTAAAAAATGGGGAAAGCACTGCTTTCCCCATTTTTTAAGGCACGTAAACATAGAAATAAAAAACCCACTCAAATTAAGTGGGTTTTCGCATTCAAATCAATTGATTCGAGAAATTAGTTTTTCTCTTTATCTACGATTTTGTTTGCTTGGATCCAAGGTACGAAAAAAGAGGCAAGCGCTGCTTTCCTCTTTTTAAGGCACGAAACCTTAGTTCTTTTCTTTATCTACAATTTTGTTCGCTTGAATCCAAGGCATCATCGCACGTAACTTGTTACCAGTAACTTCGATACCATGAGCAGCATTTTGACGACGACGAGCAGTCATAGATGGGTAGTTCAACGCACCTTCTTGAATAAACATCTTCGCGTATTCGCCAGATTGAATACGTTTAAGCGCATTACGCATTGCTTCACGAGACTGTTCGTTGATTACTTCAGTACCCGTTACATATTCGCCGTATTCAGCGTTGTTTGACACTGAGTAGTTCATGTCCGCGATACCGCCTTCGAACATCAAGTCAACGATCAATTTAAGTTCGTGTAGACATTCGAAGTACGCCATTTCTGGAGCATAACCCGCTTCAACAAGAGTTTCGAAGCCCATTTTAACCAATTCAACAGCACCACCACAAAGAACTGCTTGCTCACCGAAAAGGTCAGTTTCAGTTTCTTCACGGAATGAAGTTTCGATGATACCTGTACGGCCGCCACCTACGCCTGAAGCGTAAGAAAGAGCAACGTTACGCGCATTACCAGAAGCATCTTGGTGAATCGCGATAAGATCAGGAACACCTGAACCACGTTGGTATTCAGAACGTACTGTGTGACCAGGAGCTTTAGGCGCAACCATGATTACGTCTAAGTCAGCACGTGGAACAACTTGGTTATAAAGAATCGAGAAACCATGAGCAAATGCTAAAGTCGCGCCTTGCTTGATGTTTGGCTCAATTACGTCACGGTAAAGTTGAGATTGGAACTCATCTGGAGTCAAAATCATCACTACGTCAGCTTGTGCTACAGCAGCAGGAACTTCAGCAACTTTAAGACCTGAATTTTCAGCTTTCTTCCAAGAAGCAGAGTTCGCACGTAAACCTACAGTTACGTCAACGCCAGAATCTTTCAGGTTAAGCGCATGCGCGTGGCCTTGTGAACCGTAACCAATGATCGCTACTTTCTTAGATTGGATGATAGATAAGTCACAGTCTTTATCGTAAAAAATTTGCATTGCTGTCTCCGCTTAAATGCTTGTTTGTCCGTTAAATCAGGCAATGACCCTTAAATTTACATTGCCTGATACCCTCTTCTTATTCAGATGAGGAAATACTTAAAATTTAGATGGTGAGTACTTTTTCGCCGCGTGCGATACCTGATACACCTGAACGAACCACTTCTAAAATCGTGTGTTCTGCAAGTGCATCAATAAACGCATCCACTTTTTCAGTGGTACCCGCGATTTGAATGGTATAGGTCGTTGGTGTTACATCGACAATCTGACCACGGAAAATATCTGCCGTACGTTTGATTTCGTCACGCGATGAACCCAATGCTTTGACTTTAATCAGCATCAATTCACGCTCAATATGTGCACCTTCAGACAGGTCAACCACTTTCACCACTTCAACCAGCTTGTTAAGCTGTTTGGTAATTTGCTCAATCTTGTGATCATCACCATAAGTGGTCAATGTCAAACGTGAAAGTGTTGGATCTTCAGTCGGGGCAACGTTCAATGTTTCGATGTTGTAGCCACGCTGTGAGAACAAACCCACTAAACGAGAAAGCGCGCCTGATTCGTTTTCTACGAGTACAGAGATAATATGTCTCATTTCGTGCGCTCCCCTTTAGCCAACCACATATCCTGCATCGATTGACCCGCAATCAACATCGGATAAACGTGTTCGGTACGATCTACCATAACGTTAATAAATACGCACTTGTCGTTAATTGCCATCGCTTCTGCAAGCTTCGACTCTAGTTCATCGGCATGATTAATCTGAATACCGACATGACCATAGGCTTCCATCAGTTTGGCAAAATCAGGCAATGAATCTACATAAGAACTTGAATGACGTCCTTCATAGTTCATATCTTGCCACTGCTTCACCATCCCTAAAGACTGGTTATTCAGGCACAGGATTTTGACGTTCAGGCCATATTGCTTACAGGTCGACAGTTCCTGGATACACATCTGAATCGATGCTTCACCGGTGATACACACCACTTGCTGTTCCGGGTATGCAAGCTTCGCAGCCATTGCATACGGCAAGCCTACACCCATGGTGCCTAGACCACCTGAGTTGATCCATTGACGTGGACGTTTGTATTTGTAATACATCGCACCAAACATCTGATGCTGACCGACATCAGAAGTAATGATCGCTTCGCCATTGGTCACTTTATCCAATGCCTGAACCACTTGTTGTGGCTTCATCACGCCATCAACACCCGCTTCAAAACGACCGCCATGAACCTTGCGCCATTCATTGATCTGTTTCCACCATGCCGCAATCGCTTCAGGATTTGGCTTAGAAACATTAAGCTGTTTCAACTGGTTCAACATCTCATTCAGTACAGGCTCTACAGCACCGACAATTGGAATGTGCGCCATAATGGTTTTTGAGATTGTCGCTGGGTCGATATCTATATGAATGACTTTAGCATTTGGACAGAATTTTGCAGGATTGTTGGTCACACGGTCATCGAAACGCGCACCCACACACAGAATTACATCTGCATTGTGCATGGTCATGTTAGCTTCATAAGTACCGTGCATACCCAACATACCGATGAACTGTTCATCATCACCCGGGAATGCGCCAAGACCCATCAAGGTATTGGTCACTGGATAACCCAATAGATGCGCAAGCTCTGTCAATTGTGCTGAAGCATTGCCTTGAACCACACCACCGCCTGAGTAAATAACTGGGCGTTTAGCATGGATCAGTTCTTCAATCGCTTTACGAATTTGACCTGAGTGACCACGGAACGGTGGCTGATACGAACGCATCTTCACTTTTTCTGGGTATTCGTAAGCAAATTTCTCTGCAGGATTGGTCGCATCCTTTGGAATATCAATCACTACAGGACCTGGACGACCTGAAGACGCAATATAGAAGGCTTTCTTGATAATCGCAGGAATTTCGCTGGCATGACGCACCTGGAAGCTATGTTTCACGATAGGACGTGAAATACCGACCATATCGGTTTCCTGAAATGCATCTTCACCAATCAGATGACTCGCAACCTGACCTGACAAAATCACCATCGGGATTGAGTCCATATAGGCCGTTGCAATTGGGGTCACCGTGTTGGTTGCGCCCGGACCTGAAGTCACCAGCACAACACCGGTCTTGCCTGTCACGCGTGAGTAAGCATCGGCCATGTGACCAGCAGCCTGTTCGTGACGTACTAGATAATGATTGATTCTGTCTTGTTGAAATAGCGCATCATAAATATGAAGAACTGCGCCGCCTGGGTATCCAAAAACATGTTCAACGCCTTCGTCCGCTAATGCGCGAACAAGCATTTCACCACCAGATAGAAGTTCCAACGTGATTCACCCTAATATTATTCACTGCACAAATGGGAGGCATTTGCAGTGTTTCGTTTGTTAACTGTCCGCACTGTTATAGCACACAAATTTCATAGTTTTCAAAGCAATAGGAAAAAAATCTGATCTCTTCGCTGTTCGAGCAATACAGGATCTAAAACATGTTGGGATAAACATATTTTGCTTAGCTTTGTTCAATTTTTCGGCTAGAAAAATCGCCCACTGCATGAAATGACACTTAGTCGAAGGGTGATCGATCTAAGGCATATAAAACTATTGCAGCATTCTTGTGTTTTCAAGCTTTAAAGTCAAGTTTAAAAAACAGACAATCCATACTTACTAGTGCCTAGATCTGCTGTTTTTAACAGCAATATCAGCTCATAGCCATGCATTGACTGTCTTGTCTATTCATCTAATCCAATAAAATTCATAGAGTTAATGGTTTAATTTTATAAATTTTTAATATGTCTTATATAAAAAAAATGAATGAATTTTTATTAAATGAAAGGAAATTGTTTATCAATAAATTTTGTATACGAAGATTTGTCTCTGATTTCTTATACGCTAGATTGAGCTTATTTAAGCAGTTAGCTTTGAATAAAGCAGATAAAAATCCATCATTTTTACTGAAAATATCACTACAATAATTGCAGTATTCCATGCCTAGCAAGCCGAGGCCCAAGAACAATGAAAATATCTTTTTTAACCGCCTTCAGTTTGAGTTGCGCAGTTGTTTTGAGCATCTGTAGCACCAGCGCTTCCGCGATCCAGTATCATAAATGGGTCGATGCGAAAGGTGTCACGCATTATACCAAGAAGCCACCACCGAAATCTGCGAAAAAAGCCACCACAGTGGATACCTATGGCTGGAAAAATTCAGCACCAGCATCATCTAGAACGACTGAAACTGAAGTGCAAACCGAGAACACATCCCAAGAAAAACAGCAACAAGCCCCTCAAGTTCCTGTGAATCAGGACCAGCAACAACGTGAAGCCAACGAAGCTTTGCAGCAATCTAAAAATCGTGCAGTCGCTTTATAAGACAGCTCCATATAGAACAGCGTGTTTTTTCTTCGGGAAATGCCGGCGCAAAATTCACTTTTAGGTGCATTTTGCGCTATGCTGTGCAACAGACTTTTTTCACCGTAATTCACTGATACGTTTATGACTACTCACATTGATTCCGAATATCAAGCCAGTGCGATTGAGCCTCAAGTCCAACAGGATTGGGAATCTCGCAAAGCCTTTAAAGTTGCCGACAAAGTAGAAGGTCCACGTCGCTATATTCTCTCGATGTTCCCTTACCCAAGTGGCAAGCTGCATATGGGTCATGTGCGTAACTATACGATTGGTGACGTGATCAGCCGTTTCCATCGCTTAAAAGGTGAAACGGTACTACAACCAATGGGTTGGGATGCTTTCGGTCTACCTGCTGAAAACGCAGCGATTGCACACCAGGTTGCGCCAGCAAAATGGACATTTGAAAATATTGCTTACATGCGCGACCAGTTGAAAAAACTCGGTCTTGCAGTAGATTGGGATCGTGAATTTGCGACCTGCACACCAGAATATTACCGGTGGGAACAATGGTTATTTGTTCAGCTTTATAAAAAAGGCTTGATCTACCGTAAACTTTCAACCGTGAACTGGGATCCAGTCGATCAGACTGTTCTTGCCAACGAACAGGTTGAAAATGGTCGTGGCTGGCGTTCAGGTGCATTGGTAGAAAAGCGTGATATTCCAATGTACTACTTCCGCATCACTGATTATGCGCAAGAGTTACTTGACGATTTAGACACGCTTAAAGATGGCTGGCCACAACAAGTGTTGACCATGCAGCGTAACTGGATTGGCCGCTCACAAGGGATGGACATCACTTTCCCTTCAGCAAATCCTGACGTGTATGCAGATGGTTTAACGGTATTTACTACCCGTGCCGATACCTTGATGGGCGTAACGTATGTTGCAGTTGCAGCAGAACACCCGATGGCGCTGAAAGCGGCTGAAACAAACCCAGAATTGGCTGCATTCATTGAAGAATGCCGTATGGGTTCTGTGGCAGAAGCGGATCTTGCGACTGCCGAGAAGAAAGGCATGGCAACCGGTCTTTCTGTGAAGCATCCTGTGACTGGCGAAGAAGTTCCGGTTTGGATCGCCAACTATGTATTGATGTCTTATGGTTCAGGTGCAGTGATGGCAGTTCCATCACACGATGAACGTGACTTCGAATTTGCTAATAAATATGGCTTGACCATCAAGCAAGTGATTGATGCTAAAGGCGCAGATGATGCTGACTTTGATACAACTCAATGGCAAGAATGGTATGGCTCGAAAGAAGGTAAACTGGTTAATTCAGGTGAATTTGACGGTCTAGATTTCCAAGGTGCATACGATGCATTCCTTGCTAAATTAGAAGCAACAGGCCTGGCAAGTTCTAAAGTTCAATTCCGTTTACGTGACTGGGGTGTTTCCCGTCAGCGTTATTGGGGTTGTCCAATTCCAATGATCAACTGTAATACCTGTGGTCAAGTGCCAGTGCCAGAAGATCAACTTCCTGTTGTATTACCAACGGATGTGGTTCCAGATGGTTCAGGTAACCCGTTGAACAAAATGCCTGAATTCTACGAAACGTCATGCCCAAGCTGTGGTGGCGATGCTCGTCGTGAAACAGATACGCTGGATACCTTCGTAGAATCATCTTGGTACTATGCCCGTTATGCATCTCCAGACTTTACGGGTGGTATGGTAAAACCAGAAGCTGGCCAAACCTGGTTACCTGTCAACCAATACATCGGTGGTGTTGAACACGCGATTCTGCATTTGTTATATGCACGTTTCTTCCACAAATTGATGCGTGATGAAGGCGTGGTACAAGGTAATGAACCATTCACTAACTTGTTAACGCAAGGGATGGTGCTAGCAGATACCTTCTATCGTGAAGCTGAATCTGGCAAAAAAACCTGGTTTAACCCGGCGGATATCGAACTTGAAAAAGACGAAAAAGGCCGTGTGCTTTCTGCCAAATATAAAGAAGATGGCCAGGAAGTTGTGGTTGGCGGTCAGGAAAAAATGTCGAAATCGAAAAATAACGGTATCGACCCGCAATCGATTATTGACCAGTACGGCGCAGATACGGCACGTGTGTTCATGATGTTCGCGGCTCCACCTGATCAATCACTTGAATGGTCTGATGCCGGTGTTGAGGGTGCAAACCGCTTCCTGAAACGTGTATGGCGTTTAGCAACAGGTTTCCTGGAAAAAGCGAATACTGCTGCAAACATCGACAAATCGGCACTGTCTACGGCTGCACAAGACTTGCGTCGTAAGACACACGAAACCATCCAGAAAGTCGGTGATGATATTGAACGTCGTCATGCATTTAACACTGCCATTGCTGCATTGATGGAACTTTTAAATGCTAACAACAAATTTGAAGCTCAAGATGACAATGACGTTGTGGTTGCACGTGAATCAATTACCACGCTGTTAACTTTACTTGCACCATTTGCACCGCATTTAAGCCAGACTTTATTGGCTGAATTTGGGATTGAATTGAATTCAACTTTATTCCCTGCGGTAGATGAATCTGCGCTGACACGTAATACACAAACCATCGTGGTTCAAGTGAACGGTAAGCTTCGTGGTAAGCTTGAAGTATCTGTAGATGCCTCTAAAGATGACATCTTGGCTCAAGCCAAAGCATTGCCTGAAGTTCAGCAATTCTTGACGGGTCCAACCAAGAAAGAAATTGTGGTACCGAATAAATTAGTGAATTTGGTGGTTTAAATCCTTAAGTTCCCTCTCCTCTCAGGAGAGGGCTAGGGAGAGGTAAATATATAACCCCTCATCCTAACCTTCTCCCAGAGGGAGAAGGAATTTTCTGAAGGATTTCACAATTCCCAAACAAAGCCCGTTGCCAGCCAACGGGCTTTGAATTTACAATCCAGTTCAGGATTTCAAATATTCCCCTTCGGGAAGCATAGAGGGCAACACATGCATTTGGGCAAACATTTAGCAGCAATTGTTTTAACTTGTGGTCTGAGTGCAGGCTTAGTCGGCTGTGGCTTTCATCTGAAAGGAACCAATCCGAGCTCCGCCCCTGTTGCTTACTCTGTCATGAGCCTGTCTTTACCGCCCAATACTGAAGAACTGCAAGAGAAACTGGCAGTTTACCTCGGTGCTGCAGGCGTACAGCTGAGTAATGCACCCAATGCTTATGTGTTACGTGTCCTGGATTACACCCCTCGCCGTCTGGAACTGAACGGTAAACTAGTTGAAACCTTGTTACGTTTAAACGTGACTTTCCGGATTGAAGATGCACAAGGCAATCCGATCACTGAACCACGCACTGTCGTGGCAACACGTACGTATCAATATGATATTGAAACGGTCAACACCGATGACCAGGAACAAAAATATCTGAATCAGGTCATTATTGATGATGTGGCGCAGCAGATCGCGCGTCAGATTTCATCGAACCGCTTACCCTTAGCCAAACAAAATACCTCAGCGCAACCTGCTCAATAAGACCTCTTTATGAAACTTGATTATCTGCAAGCCCTGAAACGTGTCGATGAAGCTCGCGGTGCTTGGGTCTTGCATGGTCAAGAGCCTTTGCTGGAACAGAATTTAATTGATGCCTTTCGGGCCAGCTGGCAAAAGCAGGACATTGAACGTCAACGCTATGACATTAGTTCGGTCGCCGACTGGAAAACCGTCTTTAATGCCTTGAACAGCTTGTCGCTGTTTTCAACCCAGTTGGCGATTGAAGTACATGGCAATATCAAACCGGATGCCAGCGCAATCAAGTTACTGAAAAACTATTTGCAGCATAATGAACAAAACCTGCTGTTGGTGGTGATGCCCAAACAGGATAGTAATAGCCTGAAATCCAGTTTCTTTCAGCTGATTGATGCCAATGGTGTGAATGTTTCGCTGGTGGCCAATTATCCAAAAGACCGGCAGCAGATTCTGGGTATTGAAGCTGAAAAACTCGGCATTCGTTTAGCCAATGATGCCTGGCAATGGCTGGAACAACATCATGAGCACAACCTGCTTGCAGCAAAGAACAGCCTGATGCGGGTTAGCGATACCTTTGCTGAAGTCGATATCATTCAGGTTGATCATTTATATGCATGTTTACAAGATCAGTCACGTTATAGCACCTATGATTTGAGCGATGCCCTGCTACAAGGTAATCTTTCCCAGTCGATCAAAATTTTTCAGTATCTAGTCGTTTCAGGTGAACCGATGAGCCTGATTTTATGGAGTCTCAGCAAGGAAATGCGTCTGTTGATGCAGCTGTTTGAACAACCGCAAAATGCCTTGCAAATCGGGATCTGGAAAACCAAAGTCGGGTTATATCAACAAGCCTTGCGCCGTCTCAGCCCACAGACTTTTCTGGCCTGGCCGCGGTTATTATTAAGAATTGATGCCTCAATTAAAGGACTCGGACATGAAAATCCGGAGCATTTGGTACTACAGGCGATTTCCAGTATCTGTGGCAAGCCCCTATTTCACTAAGTCTTTGTCAAAATTCGAAAAATAAAATAATAATCATTCCTATTAGTTTAAAAAAATACACGATTTATCCTAATTTCGCTTTTATAATCGTTCACAATTCTCTGATTTTGAACCGATATTGATCATGCCAAAAATAAAACCGACGAAATTGATTATGGCCGCCGTGATTGCCATTGCGCTCATCGCTGCGGGGTGGTACTTCCTCAAACCCAAAGAACAGCCTCCGCAATATATTACGGCTGAAGTCACCCAAGGCGATATCGAAAGCTCTGTACTGGCGACTGGTATTCTGGAAGCGACCAAGATGGTCAGCGTGGGGGCGCAGGTTTCGGGTCAGGTCAGAAAAATGTATGTAGAACTGGGCGATCAGGTCAAGCAAGGTCAGCTGATTGCGCGGATTGACTCCGTTCGTCAGGAAAATGATTTAAAAACCGCTGAAGCCAGCATTAAAAATCAGATGGCACAACTTGCAGTAAGACAGGCGAATTTGGCTAAAGTTGAAGCTGAATACAACCGTCAGAAAGCCATGTATGCACAGGATGCCACTTCTCGCTCAGAGCTGGAATCGGCATTTGCGAACTATAAAACGGCGCAAGCGGATATCACCGCCATCAATGCACAGATTGAACAGTCGCGTTTGACGCTGGCGACTGCCAAAGAAGATCTTGGTTACACCCAGATTGTGGCGCCGATGGATGGCACGATTGTGGCGATTGTGACCGAAGAAGGTCAGACTGTAAACGCCAACCAGAGTGCGCCGACTATTGTGAAACTGGCAAAACTGGACACCATGACCATTAAAGCTGAAATTTCTGAAGCAGATGTCATGAAAGTTGAAGAAGGTCAAACGGTTTATTTCACTACCTTAGGCAATAACGAGAAAAAGATTTACGCCAAACTGCGTCAAGTTGAGCCTGCACCCAATTCAATTAATACCGATAGCAATACCTCAAGCTCATCGTCAAGTTCTGCGGTATATTACAACGCATTGTTCGATGTACCGAATGAAGATGGAAAATTACGTATTGATATGACTGCACAAGTTTATATCGTACTGGATGAAGCCAAAAATGTGCTGACCATTCCTGCTGCGGCCATTCAAGGTTCAAACCGTCCGCCACGTGCCAATCGTGGTGAAGGCGGCCCGGCATCACGTCCTGAAGCTGAATCGGCTCAAGGCAACCGCCCTGCCGGTGAACGTCCAGCGCGTCTAAACCTGTCTGAAGCAGAACTTGCGCTGATTGAGCAAGGTAAAGCACAGCGTGGCATGGTTCGTGTCTTGCAAGCCGATGGCACTGCAAAACCAACCCCTGTACTAATCGGCTTGAATAACCGTGCGACTGCGCAAGTGCTGAAAGGTCTAAAACGTGGTGATCAGGTGGTGATTGCCGATGGTTCTGATACCTCCAATGATGCAGCAAAACGCGGTGGCAATAGCCGTGGCCCAATGAGAATGTAAGCATGAATTCACAACAACAGCCTCTCCTCGAGGTGAAAAATCTGGTTCGTGAATTCCCTGCGGGTGAAAGCACGGTCCAGATTTTAAAAGGGGTGAATCTAGAGATTTATCCGGGTGAACTGGTGGCGATTGTCGGTCAGTCCGGTTCCGGTAAATCGACCCTGATGAACATTCTGGGTTGTCTGGACAAACCGACCACGGGTAGCTACAAGGTCAAAGGCCGTGAAACCCGGGAACTGGAAGCGGATGAACTGGCGCAATTACGCCGTGAATATTTCGGCTTTATTTTTCAGCGTTATCATCTGCTGGGCGATTTAAATGCAGCAGGCAATGTCGAAGTCCCTGCGATTTATGCCGGTGCGGATTCATCTGAACGGCATGCGCGAGCCGTCAAGATTCTGACTGATCTCGGTCTGGGTGAAAAAACCCAGAACCGTCCGAGCCAGCTCTCTGGTGGTCAGCAGCAACGTGTTTCGATTGCCCGTGCATTAATGAATGGCGGTGACGTGATTCTGGCCGATGAACCGACCGGTGCATTGGACAAGAACAGCGGTATTGAAGTGATGCGCATTTTGCGTGAACTGAATGCTAAAGGTCATACCATCATTCTGGTCACGCATGATCATAATGTAGCGAAAAATGCGACGCGGATTATCGAGATCTCGGACGGCAATATTATTTCTGATCAGCCCAATGTTCCTGAAGTCGAAGAGCATCTGGAAAAACAGCCGCTAATCCGCAGTGAACAAAAGAAGATTTCTTCCTGGCGTTCTGCAGTTGACCGTCTCGGTGAAGCTTTCCGTATGGCCTTGCTGGCCATGAATGCACATCGCATGCGGACTTTCCTCACCATGCTCGGAATCATTATCGGTATTGCTTCGGTGGTCTCGGTGGTGGCACTCGGTAATGGCTCACAAAAGCAGATTCTGGAAAATATCAGCAGTCTGGGGACCAATACCATTACCGTATTTCAGGGTCGAGGCTTTGGGGATAATTCCAGATCTTCACAGTCCAAAACCCTGATTCCGGCCGATGCCGATGCGCTAGCTGAACAACCGTATGTCGATGGCGTCAGCCCATCGGTGAATAGCAGTGTCACCGGCCGTTATAAAGAAATCGAAGCTTCAACTACGGTCAACGGCGTCAGTGAAGATTTCTTCTACGTGCGTGGCATGACTTTCCAGTCCGGTCAGCCTTTTGACCGCAGTAGCGTCATGCAACAGGCGCAAGATGTCGTCATTGACACCAATACCAAAAACACCTTCTTTAAGGATGGCACCAATCCGGTGGGTCAGGTGATTTTACTCGGGAGCGTACCGAGCCGGATTATCGGGGTGATTGACGCGCAAAAAGGCATGATGGGCAATAATGACAGCCTGAATGTCTATCTGCCGTATTCCACCGTCATGAGCCGTATGCTGGGGCAATCCAATGTGCGTAGCATCATTGTGCGGATTAAGGATGAATACCCAAGTGCGGCGGCTGAAAATGCGATTTTGAATTTGCTGGTACAGCGACATGGCGCGCAGGATGTGTTTACCCAGAATGCCGACAGTATTCGTGAAACTATTCAGCAAACCACAGCGACTATGACTTTGCTAATTTCAGCGATTGCGGTAATTTCACTGGTGGTCGGCGGGATTGGCGTAATGAATATCATGCTGGTATCGGTAACCGAACGTACTCAGGAAATTGGTGTGCGTATGGCGGTGGGTGCCCGTCAAAGTGATATTTTGCAGCAATTCCTGATTGAAGCCGTTCTGGTCTGTATCTTGGGTGGTATTTTGGGTGTGCTGCTTTCCCTCGGGATTGGCCAATTAATTACCCATTTTGCCGGCGGTACTTTCCAGATGGCGTATTCAACCACTTCGATTGTAGCGGCCTTTGTCTGCTCAAGCCTGATCGGGATTGTGTTTGGCTTTATCCCGGCACGTAACGCTGCTCGTCTGAATCCAGTCGATGCGCTCTCTCGCGAATAAGGAATCTGATATGCAAATGAATTTAACCAAGCTTGCCAGTGCCCTGTTGCTGGGAAGCTCGCTGGTCGGTTGTGCCGCAGTGGTGAAAACCCCCTATGAACAGCCTGCGATCAATATGCCGGGTAGCTTTCAAAACAATAAGGTGCTTAGTCAGCAGATTCATGCTGATATTTTGGCAGATCAATGGTGGACTTTATTTAAAGATCCACAATTAAATAATTTGGTAAATGAAGTATTGGCGCAGAATACCGATCTGGCAGTGGCCGGCATCAGTTTACAACAGGCCCGTATTCAAGCCAGACAAGCTCAAAGTCAGCAAGGCGTTCGCGTCGGTGATGCAAGAATTTCAACGGGCCATCGTTTTAGCCTAGATGGTGGCGGCGATTCTTCGACGGGTCTTTCACTGGGTTATCCGGGCTTAAGCTATGAACTGGATCTGTTTGGCAAACTGGCCAATCAAACCGAAGCCGCTCGCTGGGAGGCCTTAGCCTCTGAAGAAGACTTGCAGGCAACTGCTCAGAGCCTGATCGGCACCACAGCGCAACTCTATTGGCAACTGGCTTATCTGAATGAACGTTATAGCGTGGTACAGCAAAATCTGGCGACCGCGCAAAAAACCTATGATCTGGTGCGAGTGCAATATCGTGCCGGCGCAGTATCCGGTCTGGATTTAACCCAGGCGGAACAGGCGATTCAAAGCCAACAGGCAACCTTAAGCCAGATTGAACAACAACGTGTGGAAACACGTACCGGACTCGCGGTATTGCTGCACATGCCGGTTCAACAGCTCGCGATTCAAGAGCCAAGCCGTTTACCGAATATTCAATTGCCGAGTATTCAGGCTGACTTACCGGCGAGTTTATTGTCACGTCGTCCTGACCTTCGAGCGACTGAACTGCGCTTGCGTAAGGCACTAGCTAATAAAGATGCCAACAAAGCCAGCTACTATCCATCCATTAGTTTGACCGGCAATCTGACCACCGGTATTGGCAGCAGTACGTCCCTCTCGAATGCACTGAAAAATCCGGTTGCAACTTTAGGTGCAGGTCTGACCTTGCCTTTCCTGCAATGGAATGACATGAAACGTGATCTACAAGTCAATGAGCTGGAATATGAAAAAGCCATTATCCAGTATCGCCAGACCATGTACGAAGCCTTTGCCGATGTGGAAAATGCCTTGTCGAATCGTACTGAGCTCACTAAGCAGGTTGCATTACAGCAACGCAATGTTGAGCTGACAGAAAGAACTGAACGCTTGACTGAAGTGCGTTATCGTAATGGTGCGGTGGCGTTGAAAAACCTGCTGGATGCACAGGAAACTACGCGCAATGCGCGGCTGTCTTTGGTGCAAACCAGACAGAACCAGTACAATGCTTATGTCACCTTGATGCAGGCATTGGGTGGTAGCCCGATTAAACAATTACCTTAACAAAGCTTGATCCATAAAAAAACCGCTGTCAGACAGCGGTTTTTTAGCTCATATGATTTGAGTCAGTTTATTTCATTTGCAAATACGCATTCACATTTTTCAATAATTCAGTGGATCGCTCATGTCCGAGTAAACTGCCTTTTTCCAGCCAGTCCCGTGCGATTCTGATATCACGCTCCACGCCAATTCCCTTGGTATATAAACGTCCAAGATGGCTATAAGCATCCGCATTTACCTGCGCTGCCGCCTGCTGATAATACTGTACGGCTTGCTCAATATTGCTCTCAACACCTTGACCCTGTTCATATGCTTCACCCAGAGCATTCAGTGCTACACCATTCTGCTGAGCGGCTGCTTTTTGCAGATAGCTCAAGCCTAAGGCAATATCCTGCGCAATCTGTTGGCCTTTAAGATATTTCAAGCCCAATTCTGCCTGTGCTTGGGCATGACCCAATTGCGCAGCCTGATGCAGATAACGATTTGCTAGCTCTAAATTGTTCACAAAGACAGGATAAATGCCTGACAGAGCTTGGTACAGGAACCATGCCGCCTCTTTCGAACCTTTCGCAACCGCCTGATTCAGATACTGGATAGCTTTGTCACGTGTCGGTAAAGGATATTCAGCTAGACTATAAAACCGGCCGACGCTATAAATTAAATCCGCTTCAGATTGAGCTTCAATCAGCCAATACTGCTGTGCCGCGCTCTGAATCATTTGTGTGGCTTTGGCAATGTCTTTTACTGTACCGACACCATTTAAATAACACAGCGCTAGCCCCATCTGTGCAGACACATCATCAGGACTAAGCTGATAGGCAGCCTGATATAACTCAAATGCTTTTTGCGGTTCGTTGGCCACCAGGTGCTGCTCAAAATACAGCGCAGCAATCATGCATAATGCAGGCGCATGCTGACTGTTGGCCGCTTCCGACCAGTAACGAAATGCCATGGTTTCATTTTTATCAACATACCAGCCATGAAAATAAGCCAGCCCGATTAAAGTCTTGGCTTGTGCATCGGCATGCTCTTTGGACTGCTGCAATAAATGCTGGAACACGCGTTGACGCTGGTCGGTATCGATACGGCCTTGTAACACACCGGCATAATAATCATAGAGACCTTTCTGGTCACCGAGACTGATACAGCGTTTAATAAATTGCAGCGATTGCATCAGGTCTTGGGGGAGAATCTGTCCATGCCCATAATCATCGGCGATCTGCTGATTAGCGGCCAAATGATCTTGTTGTGCCGCCAGAAACAGATAATGAATTCCTTGCACTAAATCTTGGGTTGTTGAATCTGCCAAATAATACTGAGCCAACTGATACTGCGAATTGGCATGACCATGCCCGGCATTTTGAATTAATAATGCCAGACGCTGTTTTTCTGCAGTCATCTCGTTTTGAGGCTGGCCTTCGGTAGAAGAAAGTTCAGTGATGCGATACTGGGCATCCAGATTGCCACGTGCTACGGCATGTCGGTACCAGTACAGGGCTTTTTCCGGGTCAGCCTGTTGATACGCCTCCCCTTCATGAATCTGCCCCAAATGATAGGCCGCTTCATCACTGCCCAAGCGAAAGGCTTTGTCTAGGTAGCTAATGGCTTTTTCAGTATTTTGCTCATGTCCCAGACCTTGCAGATGCATCAGACCCATGCCTACATAGGCTTGTGGGATTTCCTGTTGCTGGGCCAGCCCCTGATAAATCTGATAGGCACGTTCATAATTCGGATATTCCGGATCTGAACTCAAACGTGCTGCGTGTTTCAGTTGAGCATCAATCTGCTCAATCCATAAATCATGTTGTACAGCCTTCGCCTGATCACGTTTCACCGGATCCGGACGTTTCCACATCCAGATCGCCAACGCCCCTATCCCCAAAATCAGTACCAGCAAGAACCACATAGCTGCTCCAAAACATTATTTTTGTTCTGCAAATGAATCCTTTCATTCTAAACGCCAGTTTAAAAAAAGCACATAGATTGTGCTTTTTATTTTTAAATCAGGCTTTTGCTCTTTTACTATCGAGCTTTTTCAAGCCTTCTGCCACGGCGACCATGGCAAAGCTTGAAGTCACCACCACGGCAGAGCCATAACCACCACAGCGTAAGCCGGCACTGGCGCAGACATCGGCACTCGAAAATGGATTATCGATGGAATAGACACAGGTAATACCGAATTTTTCTTTGGGCTTTTTACAGATGCCTTTAGCACGTAACTGGACACGTAATTTGGCCAGCATCGGGTCCTGTTCGGTTTTAGATAAATCTGCAACACGAATTTTCAGTGGATCCAGTTTGCCACCTGCCCCGCCCGATACAATTAAAGGAATCTTGTTAAAGCGACAATGTAGCATCAGGGCAAATTTGGCTTTGACATCATCGATGCAATCTAAAATCAGATCCGGTGTCGGAGCTAAAATTTCTTTGATATTCTCAGGCGTCAGATAATCATCAATTAGATTGATTTTAATGCGTGGATTAATTGCACGACACCGCTCGGCCATAACTTCAATTTTTTCATGACCCAAGGTGGTACTCATGGCAGGTAACTGGCGGTTGATATTTGATGCCGCCACCACATCCATATCGACCAAGGTCAGTTCGCCAATTCCGCTACGTGCCAGAGCTTCTACTGCCCATGAACCGACACCACCGATGCCAATCACCATCACATGACTTTTTTCATAATGGTTAAAGCTGTCTTCTCCATAAATTTTGGCAACACCAGCAAAACGGCGGTCATATTCATCATCTTGAAGCAGGTCAGTCATAGGTCATCTATAGCAATAAAAATACCGGATCATTTTAGCAAAATCCGCTTTTCTTTACCGCCACTAAATTTTTGATCGATTTAAATGACATTCAGATTGGATGAGAGCGACAACCGACTCGCGATTGATTAAAATATCAACAAATTAATTCTATGTCATTTGGCCAAAAGGAGTGGAATGTCATGCTATTTAACACCCTTTTGGGTTTGAACATTGTTTGTATCGGGCTTTATTTTTATGTTCTGATCAGCCAAAAGAACAAAAATTATTATCTCAGCATTCTCATTCGTTTAATGACTTTAGGATTATTTGGCTTAGTTATTTTCGATCGTTATGAAACACAGAATCATCTGATTGTGTTATTACTCTTGTGGGTAGGCTTTGAAAGCATGGAGCAGTTTTACACTAGAAAAAATCCAGTTCAGTAAAATAAAAAAAGAGGCTTTCGCCTCTTTTTCATCTATCGGAATTAATCTTTATTCATGATGAAAAAATATTCACGATAGTATTTCAATTCCGCAATCGAATCACGAATGTCATCCATCGCCAGATGCGAGGCATTTTTCTTGAGACCGCTCATGATTTCCGGGCGCCAGCGTTTGGCCAGTTCTTTCACTGAAGATACATCCAGATTACGGTAATGGAAATACTGCTCCAGTTCAGGCATCAGGCGGTGCAAGAAACGGCGATCCTGACAGATCGAGTTACCACACATCGGTGAAGATTTTGGATTGACCCATTTTTTCAGGAATTCAATAGTTTGCTGTTCGGCATCCTGAGCGGTCAGTTTACTGCGACGTACACGTTCAATCAGACCAGACTGGCCATGCTGGCGAGTGTTCCACTCATCCATGGCATTTAACAGACGTGCAGGCTGATGTACCGCAAGCACAGGACCTTCTGCCAAAATATTCAAATTGTCATCGGTTACAATTGTTGCAATTTCAATAATTTGATCATTGTCTGTGTCTAGACCTGTCATTTCAAGGTCAATCCAAATCAGGCGGGTATCAGCGGTGCTGCTCATAAATGTGCAATCTTATTGGGTTTAAAAACAACTATAGTAGCAAATTAATTACATCTTGGGTGTCATTCGGGGGCTGCTTCATGCTATTTTTGCCATCTGATTTACCCGGTTTTTTTAGGATATGAATGGCCTTAATACGTAAGCGTCGTCTGACAGAGCAACAACAGCGCCGCATTCAGAAACAACAGAAAACACGTCAAGAAGATCTCGATACCTCCAGTGATCTTGAAGGTTTAGTGGTGCAACATTATGGCCGCCAACTTGAAGTGCAAGCTTTGTCTCGCCCTGACATTCACCCTGAAAAACCTGTGGTCGCCGATGGTGAGCCTGAACCTTTCTGGAAAGAGATTGAACTGGACAGCGTCTGGCGCTGTCATACTCGAACCAATCTGGATTTATTGGTCACGGGTGACCGGGTCAAATGGCAAGCCGATCCGAATACCGGTTTAGGAATTATCACCGCGATTCATCCCCGAAAATCCTTATTGACACGCCCCGACCGCTATCACAAGGTTAAACCGGTAGCGGCCAACATTTCACTGATTGTGATCGTGTTTGCACCATTGCCTGAGCCAGCGCCGGGCCTGATCGACCGTTATCTGGTGGCCTGTGCCGATGCCGATATTCCTGCATTGCTGGTGATGAATAAAGCCGATTTGTTAAAAGAAAACGATCCGATTCTGACTCTGCTGCAAGAATATCAAGATCTCGGTTATGAAGTGATGCAGACCCAATCCGATGGCGACCTGACTGCACTGTCTAATCGTCTGGAAAATGAAACGGTGGCTTTCGTCGGTCAATCTGGTGTGGGTAAAAGCACGCTGATTAATGCGATCGTGCCGGATGCCGCACAGAAAACCAATATTATTTCGGAAAACTCGGCACTCGGTCAACACACCACGACGTCAACGCGCTTGATCGGTTTTGGTGAAGGTGCGGCCCTGATTGACTCTCCGGGAATTCGTGAATTTGGCCTGTGGCATCTGACTTTAGATAAGGTACAAAGCGGCTTTCCTGAAATTGAAAATCTGCTCGGCCATTGTCAGTTCCGTAACTGTACCCATAAGCATGAAAAACAATGTGCTTTGCGTCAGGCTGCGGCCGAAGGTGAAATTTTGCCGCGCCGACTGGACAGCTATTTACGTTTAATCGACGAAATCACTGAAGCACAGCAAAAAAATTAATTTTCTTAACCCTTGGCCCTTGAAGCGGTGATTTTGATCACCATATTTATGAGCTATACTCTTGGCAATTTTAAAATTGTAATTAGGTGAATTGTGGAACGTTGGTTCGAGTTTATGGGGAATCACCCCTTCTTATTTGGAACACTCGCGGTATTAGTGGTTTTGTTCTTCATTATCGAAGGTCAACGTAACGGTCGCAAAATTTCTCCGCAATCGCTGGGAATTTTAGTCAAAGCAAAAAATGCCATGCTGGTTGATCTACGTGATGCCAAAGACTTCCGTGAAGGTCATATCAGCGGCAGCCGTAATATTCCATATAGCCAGATTACAAAACATGTTGAAGAGCTGAAAGCATCTGATCGCCCTTTGGTGTTCATTTGTAACCTTGGACAGGTGGCTGGTACTGCATTACAGCAGGTTGGTCATGCCGATGCCTACCGTCTTGATGGCGGCGTCAGCAACTGGAAAGCTCAAGGTTTACCTTTGGTGAAAAGCAAATAATCCACGAACAGGAGATTGATCATGGCTGAAGTTACTATTTACTCGACGACAGTGTGTCCTTATTGCGTGCGTGCAAAACAGCTACTGGAACGTAAGGGTGTGGCATATAAAGAGATTAACTTGTCTCAAGAAGCGCCTGAAGTACGTCTTGAATTGATGCAGCGTACCAATCACCGTACCGTGCCACAAATTTTTATTAATGATCAGTTCATCGGTGGTTTTGACCAACTTTATGCTTTAGAGCGTGAAGGCAAACTTGATGAATTGCTGGCTTAACCTTACTAAAATTATCACTTCATATTAAGGATCAAAAAATGAGTGAAGAACAACAAGCTCAACCACAATTGGCATTAGAGCGTATTTATACCAAAGATATTTCTTTTGAAGTTCCTGGGGCGCAAGTTTTTACCAAGCAATGGCAACCTGAGTTAAACATCAATCTTTCTTCTTCTGCAGAAAAAATTGATGAAACTCATTTTGAAGTAGCTTTGAAAGTCGTGGTTCAAGCGACCAACGAAGGTGATACCGCGTTTATCGTTGATGTCACTCAAGCTGGTATTTTCCTGGTGGATGGCGTTGAAGAAGAGCGTCTTCCATACATCCTAGGCGCATACTGCCCGAACATCCTGTTCCCGTTCCTACGTGAAGCAGTGAATGATATGGTGACTAAAGGTAGCTTCCCACAATTGCTATTGACTCCAATCAACTTCGATGCTGAATTTGAAGCCAATATGCAACGTGCGCAAGCCGCTGCTGTGGATGGTCAAGCTTAATCGCTATCCTTCAAATCTAAAAAAGACCACTTATGCGGTCTTTTTTATTGCCTTGAGTGGCCTCCCCCTTTATCAAAGGGGGAATGAGGGGGATTTTAATCATTTCCTCACTCAGAGAAAGAAGTCATTCCCCTCTCTCTAACTCTCTCCCTGAGGGAGAGAGGATTTATAGGACTTATTCCGCATCCGCCATCAAATCAGCGCTCATACCTACCGTATTGAAACCGGCATCGACATACAGGATTTCACCGGTAATTCCGTTAGCCCATGGCGAGCACAGGAATAATGCGGCATTACCGACATCTTCAATCGTCACATTACGTTTTAATGGAGCAACTTTCTCATTCAGGTCAAGCATTTTACGGAATGATTTAATACCTGAAGCTGCCAAGGTACGGATTGGACCCGCAGAGATCGCGTTCACACGAATACCTTCCTGACCCAAGCTAGACGCCAAATAACGTACGCCTGCTTCTAAAGAGGCTTTGGCCATACCCATCACGTTATAGTTTGGCATTACACGCTCAGAACCTTGATAGGTCAATGTCAGCAAACAGCCTTGACGGACTTGCAGCAAAGGTTTTGCCGCACGTGCCATTGCAATAAAGCTATAAGCACTGATGTCATGTGCAATATTAAAGCCTTCACGATCCGTGATTTCGGTGAAGTCACCATCTAGCGTATGTGCCGGTGCAAAACCGATAGAATGCACTACGCCGTCCAGACCATCCCAGTGTTTAGCCAGTTCGGCAAATGCATGGTCAATTTCAGCATCGACTGCCACATCACAAGGAAAAACCAGTTTCGAACCAAACTGTTCAGCAAAGTCATCTACCCGCTTTTTCAGCTTTTCATTTGGATAAGTAAAAGCCAATTCAGCACCTTCACGATGCAATGCTTGAGCAATACCAAAAGCAATCGATAATTTACTCGCAATGCCCGCGATCAAGAAGCGCTTACCCGCCAAAAGTCCTTGTGCCATGTGAATCTCACCTAAAAGAATGTATATGGCATGATGCCAAGTCTGAAGCATTTTAGAAATTGCATAATGCACCTTTTTTTCTATTTATGATGAACTGGGAATTTAAGACTGAGTTAAGAGTATTAACTTAAATGGTCAGATGCAGGGCCTGATGAGTATTTTGCCAGAGCTGTTCAGCCAGTTCCTCTTTGTGCATATGCAGGCTCTTTGCCAGTCCTTGCAGCACATAAGGTAAATTTGCAGGTGTATTTCGGGTACGTTGCTCGGTCGAGCTTTGACAACAGAGTGGCGTCATATCCGGACAGTCAGTTTCCAATACCAAATGTTCTGGTCCGACATACTGCACCACTTGATGAAGTTTTTTGGCATTTAGATTGGTGATTTGCCCGGTGATGCCCAGTTTGAATCCCAGCTTGATAAAAGCCTTGGCTTCCTCAATCCCACCACCAAAGGCATGCGCAATGCCGCCCTGTTTAAACTGCTGCTGTTTTAAAATCTGCAAAACCTCCGCATGCGATTTGCGGATATGCAGCAAAACCGGCTTATCAAATTGCTGTGCCAGTTCAAGCTGTGCAGCAAAAAAATCTTTTTGCTTCTGAAAAATTTCCGCCTGTTTGTACTGTTTTAAAAAGGTATCCAGACCGATTTCGCCAATGGCAATGCATGGTTCAGTTTTGAGCAGCCGTTCCAAATCGTATAGATGTTCAGCCTGATGCTGTTCAATATAAAACGGATGCAAGCCGGGTGCCAAATGGCTTTGCGGGGCATTTTCCAGATCATTGATGGAGTGATGGGTCCTTAACAAATCTTGAAAACGGTTTTGCAAAAAACCAATTAAAACCAGATGATCGACACCTACCGCTTTGGCCGTATAGGCCAACTGTTCCCGATCAGGATCAAAATCGGGAACATCAAAATGGGTATGCGTATCAAACAGTTTTAAGGTCATTTGGCTTTTGCAGCAGATGCTGGCTGTGCCTCGGAGGCAGCTTTTTCAGTTTGAGGCAGATATTCAGGTTTCAGTACACCTTGTAGCTGCTCATAAGGAATCATTAAACGTGGCAAGCCAACCACATATGGCCCAATTTCATATTCGGCATATTGCAAGACCAGACCTTGTTGAGCCAGATAGAAATTATCGGTGAGTTTGAACTTCCAGGCCTGTTCATATTCCGCCACATCTTTGGCCAGCTTGGATTCTACCACCCAGTTTTTAAACGCATCATAAGCACGCGCTTCCAGTTGGGCTTTCTGTTTGGCCGCAATAATGTCATCCAGCTTGACCAGTTTCTTCTGCTCAAGATCAAAATTATAATAAGTCTGTGCAGATGCGCCGTGTGCTCCTCCCAGATAATAACTGCTGTTCAGAACCACTGTCGCTAGAGGATCACCCGAATGCAGAATCTTGGGCTTAATCATCAGGCTAATGCTATGACTGGCACTGAGCGCTTTGAGCTCTTTGTCCAGATTCAAGAAGGTCTGCATAAAGGGCTGGATCTGCTGCTCAAGCTGCTGTTTCGGTGTGGTCACTGTGGCCAAAGCCGCTTTGGGTTCAGAGGCAGCCGCTTCTGCTTCGCTGGCAGCGCTCACTTTTGCCGGTTCAATCGCATCAACAGACAGGATATTTTTCAACTGTTGCAGAATCTGCTGGTCGATCCATTCATCAATAAAGCCCTGATTACTGTTCAGACGTTCGATCGAAATTTCCGGACAGCTTTTGTCTTCACACTCTGGAATCGCCAACTTGAGCTTTTCGGTATCGCCGCTGAGTTTAAGTGCTTCAGCTTCGGCTTGTAGCGCCTCGGAAGCACCTGAGTCTTCCGGCTCATTACCCTTCGGCTGGCAGGCACTCAGCAAGATTGCTGATGCCAGGACGGATAGACAAAAGATATTCTTGTATTTTGGCATTCATTCACCTTTTTGGAACCTGTACGCTTGCAGGATCGTGAGCTTTAAAACATATGCTGATAGATATCAGCTTTCAAGACCTGTTGTGTTTGTTGTTTTGTTAAATAAATATCCAGTTGTTTGGCGTCTTTGCTAATTTCATGGCTGCGAAAATGCAGCCCAATGCCTTCCTGATCAAAGAACCAGTCAGCCTGTCCCCAATACAGTTTTTTCGGTGCTTTCTGCTGAACTTGCTGATCGTTTTCTTTGAGCCATGTATCATAGGCTTGCTGAATAATCTGATCCATTACTAACTGTTGCTTAGGATCGACAATATCCAGTGGGGTTAGCATTTTCTGCTGGCGACGATCAGCCACAAAAAAATAATAGCGCTCATGCACGCTGACATTTTCCTGTTTGGTATCGACCCCAATCTGCATCAATACATATTGATTGCGCTGGTAGGGAATGCGGGTATATAGCGATAACTCATAAGCCTTGTTCAGATTGAGCTGCGCCTGCCAGGCATCCGATTTTTTTACATAGGCATTGATCGCCTGCTGTAAATTCATGTCCTGTTTCAACCCAATTTGATCCTGGATCACTTTGGCCTGCTGCTTTTCAATCCATTGGTTCATCCATGGATCAACCGTATGCAAGGTCTGAATATCCAGATTGATACAGTTTTTATTTTCACAAAATGGCAAGGCAATTTTAGCCGGCTGCTCTTGAATA
The DNA here is from genome assembly GCF_013417155.1 of Acinetobacter sp. YH16052. Lineage (GTDB taxonomy): Bacteria > Pseudomonadota > Gammaproteobacteria > Pseudomonadales > Moraxellaceae > Acinetobacter. The sequence goes on from NZ_VPEO01000006.1 coordinate 25,992, forward strand.
TTCAGATAAGGCAAAACATCTGCGGTCTGCTGAGCTGCGGTCATTTTCTCATTTTGCGGAGTATTAACAGGCTCTTTTTCGCTTTGATCACAGCCACTCAGGACAAGACTTAAACCAATCACAGAACCGAGGACGACTTCCTTGCTGAGCTTCATTCTCTTTGCTATATCTATCGAGTTATTAATTGCTTAAATGTAGCATAAAATAAAACAGCTTCCGGAGAAGCTGTTTGATATTTTTAAACTTTAGCTGCGGAACGTTAAAGTTTAGTGTTCACGCGTATTGTGGAACACGATGTCCGGATAACGTTCTTGCATCAGCTGCAAATTCACGCGGCTTGGTGCGAGATATGTCAAATGACCACCACCATCGACAGACAACTGGTCATGAGCTTTTTTCTTGAATTCGTTGAATTTCTTCTCATCATCGCAAGACACCCAACGTACTGTGTTGATGCTGACCGGTTCGTAAACACAATCAACTTTGTATTCTTCTTTCAGACGGTAAGCCACCACTTCAAATTGTAGCACACCTACAGCACCAACGATCAGATCGTTGTTATTCTGCGGCATGAATACCTGGGTTGCCCCTTCTTCTGAAAGCTCTTTCAGACCTTTTTGCAGCTGCTTGGATTTTAATGGATCCTTCAAGCGGACACGACGGAACATTTCAGGCGCAAAGTGTGGAATACCGGTGAACTGAAGTTTCTCACCCGAGGTAAATGTATCGCCAATCTGGATGGTGCCATGGTTATGCAGACCAATAATATCACCCGGCCAAGCTTCTTCCAGATGCTGACGATCACCGGCCAGGAAAGTTAAGGCATCGCTGATGCGTACATCTTTATCCAGACGCACATGCTTCATCTTCAGGCCTTTTTCATACTTGCCTGAACAGATCCGCATGAAAGCAATACGGTCACGGTGTTTCGGATCCATATTGGCCTGAATTTTAAAGACAAAACCGGTGAAGCCTTCTTCATCCGCTTCTACCACACGATCTTGGGTCGGATGGGCTTTAGGAGATGGCGCATATTGACTGAAGGCATCCAGAACATGGTCGACACCAAAGTTACCCAAGGCTGTACCGAATAGAACAGGCGTTTGACGACCGGCCAGGAATTCTTCACGATCTAAAGGCTCATTGGCCATTTGTACCAGTTCCAGCGATTCTTCAAATGCCGCCCAAGCCAGCTCACCGACTTTCTCACGAAGATCAGGATAGTCATAACCATCTCGCACTTCGATCTCAGTAATCACTGAACCGAAACCGGCTTTATACACGTAGAATTTTTCTTCGATTAAATTGAATACACCGGCAAAATCACGGCCAGTACCGAGCGGCCAGGTGATCGGAACACATTTAATTTTCAGAACGTTTTCGATTTCATCCAGCAGCTCAAGCGGTTCACGAATTTCACGGTCCATTTTGTTGACGAATGAAATGATCGGTGTATCGCGCATTCGACACACTTCCATCAGTTTAATGGTACGGTCTTCGACACCTTTTGCCCCGTCAATCACCATCAGCGCAGAGTCTACTGCGGTTAGGGTACGATAGGTATCTTCCGAGAAGTCTTCATGTCCCGGGGTGTCCAGAAGATTGATCATCTTGTCTTTAAAAGGGAATTGCATTACCGAGGTCGTAATCGAGATACCACGCTCTTTTTCCATTTCCATCCAGTCCGATGTTGCGGCCCGGTCAGATTTACGGCTTTTTACCATCCCGGCAACCTGAATGGCCTGACCCCATAACAGCAATTTTTCTGTCATGGTGGTTTTACCGGCATCGGGGTGGGAAATAATAGCGAACGTACGTCGCTGGGCGACTTGTGCCGCCAGTTCTTGCTTAAAGCTCATGAAATATACCTACTGCTCAATGCACAGCATTCGAGATCAAATTCGATCAATATGAAAAAAATTGGCGATATTGTAGCAGAGTTTCAGGGTGGAGTTCCGTGAGCCATATTGTCTATCCTGACGCTCAATCAATTAGAGCGCTATTAATGGAATTGTAAATTTTCTAAACGTTGTTCATCTACCGGCAAACCCAGTAAAAAACCTTGTAATTGTTCACAACCGAGCCGGGTTAAAATTTCTGCTTGCGCTTCTGTTTCAACACCTTCGGCGGTCACCACCAAGCCCAGTTTTATGGCCAGCTGAATAATGCTTTCCAGAATCATTTCTTCTTTGGAGCCGACTGCCAGATTTTTGATAAATTCCCGGTCAATTTTTAACTCATCTACGGCGAAATTCTTTAAATAGAGAAAACTGGAATGCCCTGTACCAAAATCATCAATGGCTAGACGGATGCCCATTTGTCTTAAGCGCTTAAAGCTGCGCATACTCACATCAATATGATGCATGGCAGTCGATTCAGTAATCTCGATCATTAAATGCTGAGGACTGATTTTATATTGTGCAAATAACTTTTCTAAAGTACTAAACAGATGCTTATGTTCAAATTGTACCGCAGACAAATTGACCGCGATAGGGAAAAATTCAGTATGTGTCCGTTGCCATTTTTGAATCTGCTGACAAGCCAGTTCCAATGCCCAATAGCCCATTTGAATAATCAGTCCGGTTTTTTCAGCTGCATTGATAAACAGATTCGGGCCGAGCAGCCCAAACTGGGGATGGTTCCAGCGAATTAATGCCTCTACCCCACACAAGCTACGATCCTTGGTCCAAAACTTGGGCTGATAAAACAGCACAAACTGCTGTTCTTCCACGGCTTTATATAGATCATTAATCAGGGTACTCTGACTCTTGCTTTCATCCTGATCGGTAGAGTAATTAAAGACTGAATAGGTATTGCGTCCCTGATACTTGGAACTCAGCATCGCGGCATCAGCATTGACCAGCAGATCCTGTAAATTTTTGCCGTGCTCCGGATACATGGCAATACCAATACTGCCCGAGATATGAATACTCTTGCCTTCAATCAGGAAACTTTCCTGAATCAGTTCAAGAATCTGTTCTGACATTTTTGCAGCTTTGGCGACTGAAGTATTTTCCAGTACCAGCAGAAATTCATCCCCACCGATTCTGAGCAGCTTGGAATGATGGCCTAATAACAGATGAATCCGCGTGGTCAATTGAATCAGCAACTGATCGCCGACCAGATGGCCAAACACATCATTGACTGCCTTAAAACGATCCAGATCGATATATAAAAAAGCAATTTCATGCTGCTGTTCGGACTGACCTGAAAACAGCAGATTTGCATATTCAGCCAGATACAAACGGTTAGGTAATTTGGTCAGATTGTCCTGAATGGTTTGATTTTCAATTTGTTGATTGGCCCATGCAAGCTGACGGTTGCGTAATCCCACACGCAGTTCGGACACGATGATACAAATCAGCGTTACCAGCAGCAATCCACTCATCAGTATCATGGCCAGAAATAGCTGATCATGTGCCTGAACTAATTCCGGTGACTGTTGCATATGGGCGGCAGTAAAATTGAATGACATCATGCTAATAGAGTGCATGCCAAAGATGCTGAGTGCGATCACACCTAATACGAGAACTGACCGGAAAAATGACCAAGTACTTCTGGTACTTAACCAGAGGATAAACATAGAGGCAATGCATATCACCAGAACAGACAGGAGCAGCATCCCCAAATCCATCTCATATTTATTCAGCACAAAACTTGCTGTCAGCCCAATAAAATGGATCAACCATATGAATAGGCCCAATAGCATGGCGGTTAGCATTAAATTGAAGGTTTTAAAGTTTAGCTGTAAAGCGCCTGAAGCAAATTTTTTAATCCGTGCGATGAGATAGCAAGCAACCAATGCAGAAAGAATGGACCCGATGAACAGACCAATATCATGCTGAATATCAATCATAAAAAATGTTCCCCAGCGGTGATCATTTTTATTATGCTCTGCACTGATATTTCCATTTTCACCCGATCAAATTTGAACTCAGTAAAATCTCAAGACTGACTATCCATGCAAGCCAATTGGTCTGCAACAACATCAGTCTTAACTAAAATTTAGAATTTATATTTCTTTCTTTTGAAGTTGAGAATTGCCCCAAAAATAAAACTCAACAGAAAAATAAAATACAACTTATATATTAGAAGTGTTTCAAATTTAAGCAAATATTTAGCTTCATTTTTTTAGCTCATTTATTCGATCACCATCACAATTTTTTTCTTTTTATTTAGACAGATGGCACTTCATAGCAAAATTTTATTTGTTCTTTCGTGCAGATTTGCAAAATAAAAAAATAGCCTGTCGAAACAGGCTACTTTTATCAACGACCAATGAGGCTAAAACTTAGGGTTTTGCTTGTAATTTGGCATAGTCCAGTAACACATTTGCCGCTTCAATCACAAACGCTTCTTCTTCAGGCAGAGCCGGACGTTCTTTGGCCTTCATCTTGGCACGCGTTTCAATCAAGGCATCCAGTGAAGCCTGATAACTTTCCCAGTTTGGATAAGGTTTCAGACCTGTTGCAGCACGACGAGTGTTTTCTGCGTCCAGCGTTTTTTGCTCCATGACAATCAACTCAGCTTTACGCTGTTGCAAGTCCAGTACCTGACGTTTCTCTTCTTCGGCTTTCTTCATCACGGCTTTACGCTGTTCTAAATACTTGAACTGAGAATCCAGTGTGACCCGTTGCTGAGAAAGTTTGGCCAATTCAGGGACGTATTTCTGTACAGCCCCTTCACGTTTAAATGGTGCCGTTGGAATGGTATCCCACTGCAAGGCATTTTTAGCCTTACGCTCACCAAACTCTTCGTTATAAATATCGACCAGTTTAATGTCTGGAACAACCCCTTTATTCTGGGTACTGCCACCGGTCACACGGTAGAATTTACGCTGCGTCAATGTCGCCTGACCATGCGCCAGACTATCCAGTTGCACCTGTGCTGTACCTTTACCGGTGGTGGTACTGCCAATCACAATCCCGCGTTCATAATCCTGAATCGCAGCAGAGTAAATTTCACTGGCCGATGCAGAGGCCAGATTCACCATCACTGCCAATGGACCAGCATAAGTTTGTGCACCGCCATCATCATCTTCAAAGACGCTGACATTGCCATTGCCATCACGGATCTGCACCACTGGACCAGACTTGATCACCTGCCCCAACATACGCGCCACTTCTTCCAGTGAACCACCTGGGTTATTCCGTAAATCGACAATAATCCCGGCAACATTCTTCGCTGCCAGCTCTTTCAAGGCTTTGTTGGTATCTTCAGACACCGAACGATAATCGGTACCGGCACGGCGTGCACGATAGTTCAGGTAGAACGATGGAATTTCGATCACACCATATTGATATTTCTTGCCATCGCGTTGAATGTCGACTACACGCGTACGTACACCGGCATCTTCTTCCTGAATCACATCGCGGGTAATGGTCACATTACGTGCCTGCCCCATGGCAGCACCCGCACCGAGTAAGCGTAAAGTCACTTTCGTGCCACGTTTACCACGAATCAGACCGACAATTTCATTACTTGGCCAGCCAATGACATCGACCATCTGCTCGCCGTCTTGTGCCACACCAATGATACGATCCCCTGATTTCACCTGACCAGATTTGCTGGCCGGACCACCTTCAACGATGGTTTCAATCTTGGTGTAATCTTCATTGCCACGTTCTGGACGAATCGATACGCCGACGCCTTCCAGCTGTAAAGTCGTCTGACGATTCAGCTCCATCGCATCCACAGGCGGGAAGTAATTACTGTGCGGATCATAAGTCAGCATCATCGCGTTCAGTGTCTTGTCGAGCACATCATCGCTCTTGATGCGGCTGAGACGTTCCAGCTGACGGGTATAACGCTTGGTTAAGGTTTGCGCAGGCGTCAGATCTTCAGGACCCGTCAGGTCTTGTCCATTCGCCAGTTCCGGATTAGCTTTCAGGGCTTTCTGCTTGGCCAATTCCTCTTCTTTACTGATGGTCAAATTGATCAGCTGAGACACCAGCATTTTCGACCAATGCGCGCGCTGTTCAGCCTCAGTTTTAAAGAATAGCGCTTTCTCACGATCCGTTTCGATATAAACATTTGGCTGATTCAGATTCTGCGGTTTTTTCAGCTCATTCAACATATAGGTGTAGAACTGGTGCAAGCGCTGTTGATATTGCGCATGCATTTCATAAGGACCAGACAAGTTGCCGGCTTTCAGATTGGCACCAAAATTGGCACCATAGCGTTTCTTATAGTTTTCAACTTCTGGGGCCAGAAACAGACTGTGTTCCGGATCAAGACTATCAATATAGAAATCAAAAATACGCTGGGAAGTCTGGGCATCCAGACGCATATTTAAATAGTGCTGACGGTCAACCAGGGTTGCCAGCTGACGTGACACCAGCGCCTGCTCTTGAGATGGCTGAATTGCTTTACTGACCACTTCATTACTATTGGCCGCAATCGCATCATTCACTACATGGGTAAAAAAGAATCCACCTGTCGCAATCGCAACTGCGCAAGCTATAGTTTGAAATTTCATAAATAATTCGTACTTCCTTGGCCTAGAGACCAATGTGACCGTGTTGCTTTTCGACCAGAATTTAACGTATTCAGCATCTTAAACAACTTAATATGTTTATGTCGTGTAGTTTTATCATATTCTGTGCTGACAAAGTGTAGCAAATCATTGCAGAATTCAGGTATTGTTTTCTCCGAAAACTCTAAAACGGATTCCGCATATGATTGGCGCATTGATGCTCGACATCGCAGGCACAACCCTCACTCAAGAAGATATTGAACTATTAAGTGCGCCGCAAGTCGGTGGAGTGATTTTATTTGGTCGCAATATCGAATCTCCCGCCCAAGTCCGTGCTTTGACCGATCATATGCGTCAGGTGCGTCCTGATATTTTAATTGCAGTGGATCAGGAAGGCGGTCGTGTACAGCGTTTAAGACAAGGCTTTACCCTGCTGCCTGCCATGGGGAAATTTGGCGAACTTTATACGAGCGATCCACAGCGTGCCCTTGAACTGGCTGAAAAATGCGGCTGGCTGATGGCGACTGAAGTACTGGCTGTCGGAATTGATTTCAGCTTTGCACCGGTACTGGACCTGAATGACATCAGTGATGTGATCGGTGATCGTAGCTTTGCCCAAAATATTCAGGACATTATTCCACTCGCCAGCGCATTTCTAAAAGGTATGAAACGTGCCGGCATGGCCTCAACCGGTAAACATTTCCCAGGTCATGGTTCGGTTAAAGCAGACTCGCATGTTGCTGCAGCAATTGATACGCGCTCCTATGCAGAAATCCAGCAAAAAGACATGCAAACATTTATCCAACTGCAACCACAACTGGATGCGCTGATGCCGGCTCATGTCATCTATAGTCAGGTCGATCCCAATCCGGCAGGCTTCTCTGAATTCTGGATTCAGAAAGTTTTACGTCAGGAGCTTGGTTTTGACGGTGTCCTGTTCTCGGATGATTTAAGCATGCAGGCCGCATGTGTCGCAGGCGGTGCCGATGCCCGAATTCAGGCCTCACTCAAAGCTGGTTGTGATATGGGTCTGGTCTGCAATGATCGTGCAGCACAATGTATTGCACTGGAAGGGATTGTTGATTTGCCCCTCCCGAACCAGCAACGCCTGGAACGCATGCGCGGCAACATCCCGAACATCCAGATTGGTGACGAACTGGATCTGGGTGAAGAATGGCGCGAGATCCGTGATGAAATACTGGCATTTAAACAGAAATCCAGCTAAAACTTTTTAAATCCAATCAATATGAAAAAGGGACACGACAAGGTGTTCCTTTTTCATTATAGTAATGAAAAGGTTACACTATTATTTAATCAACTTAAAAATAAAAAAATAAGGTCAGAACAATATGACAGACTCACTTTCGCAACATCGCCATATTTCTTTTACGGCGCACTATACCGGCTATATCTGGTATCAAATGGGGATCTCACATCCAGCCTTTGTTACATCCAAAGGCAAGTTTCTGGCCAAACTACTGCATCCTCTTGAATCCTGGGCAGAGCGCCATGCTGGCGGTAGCATGCGGACTACACTTAAGCAGCGCCATCAGATGATTGATGAGCATCTGTGTCAACTAATTGAGCAACACCCACAACTTCAGGTTCTTGAAGTTGCCTGCGGCCTATCTCCACGCAGCTGGAATTTCAGACAGAAATTTCCCGCGATTAATTATCGTGAACTGGATCTGCCGGATATGGCCAAGATCAAGACCCAGGCTTTACAGCAGATTGATCAGCATGCACCTGAAGTCCTGACTGCCGATATTTTTAGTGAAGAGCTGGACTGTATTTTTCAGATGTTTAACCGCAACCAGCCCTTAGTGGTCATTAGTGAAGGACTGATTAATTACTTTGATCAGCAGATGTTACGCATTCTGATGCAGGGTATTACAGAAAATGCGCAGTATTTCCCGGCAGTTCACTATCTCAGCGATATTTATCCTGAACCGGTGAAAAATAAACTGGCGAACTTTATCTGGAGCAGTAGCCGTCTGCTTAAATTCATGTCTCGCAGTGCGTTTACCTTTCATTTTAAATCCCCCCAAGAACTGCAGCGCTTTTTTCAAGATGCAGGATTTGACCAGGTTGAGGTACAACAACCACAACGTTATTTTGCCGAGCCTCATCAGCCAAACCCGGCACCAGAACAAGATGAACATTTAGGTGATCTGGTCTGGATGATTCATGCAGTGAAAAAAAGCAGCGTTTAAGTATGCTGTTTTTTAATACTGATATTTTTTAAATTGCCGCATCAAAAACTTCGGCATGTTGCAACATTTTCTGCTGTTTTACAAAAGCCAATAAACGTTCTGCCACTTCAAAACTGCCATGTTTGAATAAGGCACGCAGCTGGGTGTCATCCTGTTCAAAGATCAGGCACTCAATCTGAAATTCCCCAGCTTCATCTTCCAGATGCAGAGCTAAGTCACGTGGATAAGCTGCTGCGCGCACTGCCTGTACTGGATCTAACTCCAGCAATACCCCAAAGAAATTCATGTCCACTATCTCTGCTTTTAAAATGAGATCAGAATGACGATGACTGAGAAAACGTTGTGAATCTTGCACCTGAATCCGCTCTTCACCGCGACGTTTAAGCTGCTGTATCTGCTCAGGGCTAAACGGAATAATTCCCGGCAACTGATCAACCGGTTCATCACGTAAGAAGGTTGCAAACAGATGCATGGTTTCTTTACGACGTTGTAACTGCGGTACATGATCGGCGCCTGCAATTTGTACATACTGCATATTCGGACATTGCAGGGCAAAATTGGCATTCTCATGTGGCAAGGTAAAACTGTCATATTGCCCACATGCCACCAGCACTTTGCACTGTGGAATCGGCACATTGGTCAGACGCAATAAACGGTTGCAATTGATATCATAACGATCCTGTTCGGTGGCCGTAAATTCCGCCATCTGTTTAAAGAACAAACGCTTTGCAGTCGGTGACATCCGGGTTTCTGTTAAACGTGCATGATTCACCAGGTACAAAATGACGGCCTGACCAAATTCATCCATACGCTGTTCTTTCATTAGATGCAAAGACTCTTCCAGCAGCATCCGCCAGCTTTTACGGGTTTTCTGCATCACACCCATCAGGATCATCCGATCGACCAGTTCAGGACGCTGATCTGCCAAACAGGAAGCCACCACTGAACCCAAGGACATACCTAGAATTGCCACTTGCGGCAGCTGCATCTGTTCCAGCCAGCGCCCCAGCATCGCAGCAAGGTCTTCAAGCTCCAGTGTTCCGGCAGACAGCCCCGTATCGACATTACTAATCTGCTGGTTGGCCCCCATGGACGGTAGGTCAATCAGAATGATGGGACCTGCATCAAAAAGCTGTTCTACACAGTATTTGTAGGAATTAAAATTCTGGAAAGCTCCCCCAACAATCACCATGGGTCTTAAATGCAAGGTATCCGGACGGGCGATCGCCATATATTCGATTTTCCAGCCATCCATCCAGGTGGTACGTGGCGGCTGCTTAAAACTGTGCTTATCATAAAGATCAAAAAAACCATCGTGGCTATGTTGTTCCAATACATGGGCGTCCATGTGGATAATGGAATTCATATTCCTTTTCCTCCGTCCTTGCCTTATTTTTATTGTGCAAGTCATGCTTAACAGATCTTATATTTCAGGCGCATTCCGGTGTGCCTGAACACGCATCCTGCTCTTTAATAATTATAAATGACATCAATGTCGCGTGTTTCATTCTATACAGAGCTGCTTTTCACAAGCAACCGCTTCAGTGACCACTTATCTGCTTTTAAACAGAAAACAATTTCAAAATGTTTAGAAGTCAGCGAAAACGGATGATTTTTAACAGATGGGCTTCATTGTGCAGCAGCAGGCTGTTAATATCGAAATGAAATTTCTAAGTGATCAAACCGCTATGCAAGAGTCTATTGAACAATACATGCAAACGGTAGGACAGCAGGCACGCCAAGCGTCTCGCATTTTGGCTCGCGCGTCCACCCAAACTAAAAATAATGCGTTATCCGCTATTTATACGGCTTTGGAAAATAGCCAAGCTGCTATTTTGGCTGCTAACCAGAAAGATATGACCAAGGCGCATAACAACAATCTGGACTCAGCCCTGCTTGATCGCTTAGAACTCAACCCCGCACGCTTTAAAGGTATGTTGCAGGGTCTAAAAGATGTCATTGGCCTGAAAGATCCGATTGGTGAAATTAGTGATATGGCTTATCGCCCATCCGGGATTCAACTGGGCAAGATGCGTGTGCCTTTGGGTGTGGTCGGCATGATCTACGAATCACGTCCTAACGTCACGTTGGAGGCTGCATCACTCGCGCTCAAATCAGGCAATGCCATTATTTTACGGGGCGGCTCAGAAGCTCTGGAATCGAATCAGGCAATTGCAGTTGCGATTCAGCATGGCCTGAAAGTCGCAGGCTTGCCTGAGGCTGCCGTACAAGTGGTAAACACGACTGACCGCGCTGCTGTTGGCCAGTTGATTACCATGACCGAATATGTGGATGTGATTGTGCCTCGTGGCGGCAAGAGCCTGATCGAACGAATTACCGAGGAAGCACGCGTACCGGTCATTAAACATTTAGATGGCAACTGTCATGTGTATGTGGAAGCTCAAGCGGACTTGTTGAAAGCATTGCCGATTGCGCTCAATGCCAAAACCCATCGCTATGGCGTATGTAATGCCATGGAAACCCTATTGGTCGATGAAAAAGTCGCTGAAGAATTCTTGCCACGCATCGCAGAGCTTTACCAAGAGAAAAAAGTCGAACTTCGTGGTTGCCGGGAAACCCAGCGTATTCTTGAAGATGCAGTCATTACGGCCACTGAAGAAGACTGGTATACCGAGTATCTGGGCCCGATTCTGGCGATCAAAGTCGTTTCTGGTATAGAAGAAGCCATTGAGCACATCAACAAATATGGCTCGCATCATACCGATTCCATTATTACTGAAAACTACAGTCTGGCTCGCGAATTTCTGGCGGGTGTAGATTCAAGTTCGGTCATGATCAATGCCTCTACTCGTTTTGCAGATGGTTTTGAATATGGCTTAGGCGCAGAAATCGGGATTTCAACCGATAAAATCCATGCTCGTGGCCCAGTCGGTCTTGAAGGCCTGACGTCGCAGAAATGGATTGTCTTTGGTGATGGTCAGATTCGCCAATAAATATTCAGATTGCTAACTTAAAAACAGCCTCATTTATGAGGCTGTTTTTTTTATGGACCGAAAAATTGACACTAAAATAGATGGATTAGAACCTTCGGGTCATTTTATTGATGAATCTCTTTATAGAATTGTATGTAAAAACAATATTTGCCTTTTCAGGCGCTAAACTAAAAAATTAATCTGTTCTAAAATTAAATTTAAGCAGAATTTAGGATTCTTATTGATGATATTTTTAGCATCATTTTATTTATAAATGAAAACTATGAACTGATAAATTTTAGTTATTATTGTTAAATCGGTCGATAATGCTTAAGTCTAATCTGCTAAAGTCTATCTAGGACAGAAAAAAAACAAATGTTAAAACATATTCATTGATCTGGATTGCTGCTTCATTGTCCGCAATTGGGTCAAGCAAATGGACGAGAATTTTAATTAAAAATTGGGTAATCAATCGTGTCTAAATCAGTATTAGTTATTAATTGTGGCTCTTCTTCAATCAAGTTTGCCTTACTTCTTGAGGAGCAGAATTTCCGTATTCATGGTTTAGCTGAGAACTTAGGCACAGAGAATGCTCGCATTAAAGGTGTAACGGTTGGCAATGAGCCAGTCGATATCCATATTCCATTTGCTGACCACAAAAAAGCACTCGAAGTGGGTCTGGAACGTCTGGCCAACTACCGTCCGGACGCGATCGGTCACCGTGTCGTACATGGTGGCAGCCTGACCAAGGCTGAACTGATCAATGACGAGATTATTGAAAAAATTCGTGAAGCAACGCCGCTTGCACCATTACATAATCCGGCACACCTGATTGGCATTGAAGCCACTAAACGTTTATTCCCGGAATTACCACAGGTTGCGGTATTTGATACTGCCTTCCACCAAACCATGCCAGCGCATGCTTATCGTTATGCCCTGCCGAAATTTTTATATACCGCCCATGGTGTGCGTCGCTATGGTTTCCACGGGACGAGTCATGCCTATGTGTCAGAGCGTGGTTCTGAACTGGCAGGCAGTTTCAAACAAGGTGGCTGGTTAACCGCGCATTTAGGTAATGGTAGCTCGACCTGTGCCGTTTGGAATGGGAAAAGTGTAGATACCTCAATGGGTTTAACTCCACTTGAAGGTATTGTTATGGGCACACGCAGTGGCGATGTTGACCCAAGTCTGCACAGCTTCCTGGCAAAAAACCTGGCTTGGGATATTTATAAAATTGACAAGATGCTGAATAGCCAAAGTGGTCTTTTGGGCTTGTCTGATCTGTCCAATGACATGCGTACCCTGATTGAAGCCTCAGAGCAAGGCAATGAAGATGCCGCACTGGCGATTGAAGTTTTCTGCTACCGTTTAGCTAAATCTCTGGCAGCGTTGAGCTGTGGTCTGCCACGTCTTGATGGTCTGTTCTTCACTGGCGGCATTGGCGAAAACTCGGCGTATATCCGCGAAAAAACCATGACTTATCTGCCTCATTTTGGTTTCAATCTGGATAAAAACGCCAACAATGAATTGAAACGCGGTACCGAAGGCCGAATCGATTCAGGCACAGGCCCACAAATCTGGGTAGTGCCAACAGATGAAGAAGGCCGTATCGCACAAGAAGTTCAAAGTGTTGTTGAACTTGAAGTGGAGCGCAATACTGCAAAAAAGTCTAAAGCTGAGGTAACGCCTGCATAAGCAGGCTTGGCCACTTTTTAACTGATTTTTATTATTCTGCGACTGACATAACTTATGAAAACAATTTTATTGGTTCCCACTGGGGAAGGCGTAGGCTTAACTTCTGCATGTTTGGGCCTGATTTATGCACTGGAATGCCAAGGGGTAAAAGCTGGTTTCCTGAAACCTTTTGCCCAGGAATTGAATGAAATCGAAGACCGCACCACGGCTTTGTATCGTCATATTTCTCAAAGTGAAACGGTTGAACCTATCCGTTATAGCAAAGTCTTGCAGCAGATCAATCTGGGTGAACAGGATGAATTGCTTGAAGAAGCGGTGCGTCTGCATCGTCAAATTGCTAAACAGCATGACCTAATTATTGTCGAAGGGCTGTTGCCAAATACTCAGGACAGTTTTGCCGATGATTTGAATGCTTCACTAGCGCAGGCTCTTGATGCCAAAGTTATTGTCGTCAGCAATGCCAATATTCAGCAGCCAAGCCAAACCGCGGATAAAGTTGAACATCAGCTGCGTAATTTTGGTGGCGCTAGCTCTACCCGCCTTGCGGGCATCATGTTGATGCGCACCAAAGGCCTGCCTGAAGAATCTGCGCAGATTCCTGTCACGCTGAATCCGGATTTACGCCTTAAAGCTGAAACCGCCGAATTTATCACCGCCATTCAGCAGACGCATCCGCATATTGGCTCTGAAAAATTACCAGTGATTGGCTTGGTGCCTTTCAGTAAAACCTTAAGTGTGCCGCGCATGTCTGATCTGGCTGCACATATTTCTGCCTACTGGATTAACGAAGGCGAAGCCAAACAGCGCCGTGTACAACATAGCAGCCTGATTTCAGCCAATATTGAACATGAATTGCATAAATTTGTGGCTGGCGAATTAATTATTAGTGCCTCTGACCGGCTTGACGTATTACTGGCAAGCAGTCTGGCAAGCAGTAACGGGATTCCTTTGGCCGGTCTGGTGCTGACTGAACATCAACAGCCAAATGATCATGTACTGGAATTCTGCCAGGCTGCCATCAAGCAAGGTTTACCAATCCTACATACGCCACTCAGCACGTTTGAAACCGCACAAAAACTGGCAAATCTCAGCAATGAAATTCCAGTGGATGATACCGAACGTGCAGATCAGGTGACGCGTTTTGTTTCAAGCCATATCAATCCGGAATGGCTGAACCAAATGTTGAATGGTTCTTATAAGCCACGTCTGTCACCTTCCGCTTTCCGTCATGAACTGGTACAGAAGTCGATTGCCGCGAAAAAACGTATTGTACTGCCAGAGGGTGATGAACCGCGCACTGTACAGGCTGCGGCTATTTGTCAGTCTCGTGGTATTGCACAGTGTATTTTGCTGGCCAAGCCTGAAGCTGTGCTAGAAGTAGCCAAAGCGCGCGGCATTGAATTGCCTGAAGATCTGGAAATTCTTGATCCAGATCTGGTGCGTGAAAACTACATCGACAAGATGGTGGAGCTGCGTAAAGGCAAGCTCAACGAACTGCAAGCCCGTGAACAACTGCAAGATACGGTAGTACTTGGCACCATGATGCTGGCACTCGATCAGGTCGACGGTTTGGTGTCGGGCGCAGTACATACCACCGCAAATACGGTGCGCCCTGCCTTCCAGCTGATCAAAACTGCTCCGGATTATTCTCTGGTATCGTCCGTATTCTTTATGCTATTGCCAGATGAAGTCTATGTGTATGGTGACTGTGCGATTAATCCGGATCCTGATGCGGAACAACTGGCTGAAATTGCAATCCAATCTGCTGATTCTGCCAAAGCCTTTGGGATAGATCCACGCATTGCGATGATTTCCTATTCGACCGGAACTTCCGGTACCGGTGCAGATGTGGAAAAAGTTGCTGAAGCAACACGAATAGCCAAAGAACGTCGCCCTGACCTACTGATTGATGGGCCACTACAATATGATGCAGCATCTGTAGAAAGCGTGGGCCGCCAGAAAGCGCCTGATTCACAAGTGGCCGGACGTGCCAATGTGTTTATCTTCCCGGATCTGAACACCGGTAACACGACCTATAAAGCGGTTCAACGTGCTGCCAATGTAGTCAGTGTTGGACCAATGCTGCAAGGCTTGAATAAGCCGGTCAATGACCTGTCGCGTGGTGCCTTGGTTGATGACATCGTGTTTACCATTGCTTTAACCGCGATTCAGGCCGAGCAACAAGAAGCTTAATACTTCTTGAATTTAAGTTTTCCAAACCATCTGATTGAAAAATCAGATGGTTTTTTTATAGAAAAATAACCCTAGCTTCAATAAATTCAGTACGTGATCATCATCTCATTTTAATACACAATAAAAATGCCAGTCTTTCGAACTGGCATTCTCAATGATTATCCATCATAAAGTCTGTAACATAAAAAATTGAGCTGATGCAGCCCTGCTTTTCAGTCTACTGACTTTAATTTTTTATAAGGTAGTCCACTCTTTATGCACGTCTTCCGCCGTTTTATTGAGCACCACGCTATCGTCTTTGATTTCGCTTACCCAACTCAAGGGAATCAGATGGTGCTCATTATTTTCATCATCACTTCTTGTTAATTTAATTGAATCCTGACCTTCTAAATGGTCCACCTTCCCGACTTGAGTACCACATGAAGCAATGACTGAAGCATGTTCTTTAATATCACTTGCATTAAAATTGTTCATTCTACTTGCCTGTTTCTAGAAGTTGAGAGAAACAGTCTAAGCAATAAAAAATGCCCCATGTGTAAGGGTTTTCAGGCTTTGAGTTTTTCTGGGTTAAAAATGTAAATGGTCAACATGGCTTGAGTAAGCTATAGGAAAGATACTTTTTAAATTTGAGTTTTCAAATGTTTTTATAGTGTGATGAACTAGATTTGAAGATTTGAAGATTTGAAGATTTGAAGATTTGAAGATTTGAAGATTTGAAGATTTGAAGATTTGAAGATTTGAAGATTTGAAGATTTGAAGATTTGAAGATTTGAAGATTTGAAGATTTGAAGATAGGTTAATTTTTTATGTCTTAAAATAAAAAAGAAGATAAAGCTTAGGCTTGATCTTCTTTCTGACCGTACATCCAAGTTGCAGCGATATATACACAAAAACCAGCTGCCATCAAAATACCTGTAACCATTGTTAGGATCTCCCGTTTCAATAGCTGCATTATGTAAAAGTTTTATGACAGTTATATGACAATCTGGTTTTTTATTAAATTTAAAATAATTAATAAAATTCAATCGCTTAATACGGAATAAGCAAAATTATGCGTATTTTTTATCTGAAATATGACATTGAATATGACAACTTGCTGTCATATTTGACCCATGGAATAGCTAAAGTCCTTGCTCAGATTGCTTAAACTATAAACTTTCGGCCAATGCTCGCCCAAAATGCCCACAACCCGATTCTTTTGTCTTATAATTTAGCCCGCTAGCTATCAGCCCGCTCAAGAGATATTTGTATGACAACTATTATCAAGCAAGATGACTTGATCACATCGGTTAAAGATGCGCTTCAGTTCATTTCTTACTATCACCCACAAGACTTTATCCAAGCGATGAGCCGTGCGTATGATCGTGAAGAGAACAAAGCTGCTAAAGATGCGATCGCACAAATCTTAATTAACTCACGCATGTGTGCAGAAGGCCACCGCCCAATCTGTCAAGATACCGGTATCGTCAACGTATTTGTTGAAGTGGGCATGGACGTTAAATTCGATTTAACCATGAGCCTGGATGATGCAATCAATGAAGGCGTACGTCAGGGTTATTTAGAAAACTCGAACGTGCTTCGCGCATCAGTTCTGGCTGATCCTGCATTTGGTCGTAAGAACACCAAAGACAACACTCCTGCCGTGATTTACCACAAGCTTGTGCCTGGTAATAAAGTAGATATCACTGTGGCAGCCAAAGGTGGCGGTTCAGAAAACAAATCTAAACTAGCAATGTTAAACCCATCTGATTCAATCGTGGATTGGGTACTGAAAACTGTTCCAACCATGGGTGCAGGCTGGTGTCCACCAGGTATGCTGGGAATCGGGATCGGTGGTACTGCTGAAAAAGCCATGATGCTTGCCAAAGAAGCATTGATGGAAGAGATCAACATGGACGAATTGCTTCGTCGTGGTCCACAAAGCAAAATGGAAGAGCTTCGTATCGAAATCTTCGAAAAAGTAAATGCTTTGGGTATTGGTGCACAAGGTCTTGGTGGTTTAACCACTGTACTTGATATTAAAATCAAAGATTATCCATGTCATGCTGCAGGTAAACCAGTTGGTATGATCCCGAACTGTGCTGCGACTCGTCATGCACACTTCCAGTTAGATGGTACAGGTGTTGCACATATTCAAGCACCTAAACTTGAAGACTACCCTGCTGTGACTTGGGATTCTTCATCTTCTAAACGTGTTGACCTTGACACGATTACCCAAGAAGAAATGAATAGCTGGAAACCAGGCGATACACTTCTTCTTAACGGTACAATCTATACAGGTCGTGATGCTGCACACAAACGTATGGTCGACATGCTGAACAACGGTGAAGAACTTCCTGTTGATCTGAAAGGCAAGTTTATCTACTACGTAGGTCCAGTCGATCCAGTCGGTGATGAAGTAGTTGGTCCTGCAGGTCCAACAACGGCTACGCGTATGGATAAATTTACGCGTCAAGTTCTTGAAGCAACTGGCATGTTCGGCATGATCGGTAAAGCAGACCGTGGTCCTGCTGCCGTTGAAGCAATTAAAGATAACCAGGCGACTTACCTTATGGCTGTCGGTGGTGCTGCTTACTTAGTATCTAAAGCCATCCGTGAAGCTGAAGTGGTTGCCTTTGCTGACCTAGGCATGGAAGCGATCTACAAGTTTGTGGTAAAAGATATGCCGGTATCTGTAGCAGTTGATGTGAATGGTACTTCTATTCACGCGACAGCACCTAAAATCTGGCAAGCAAAAATTGGCAAGATTCCAGTAGTTGACGCTGCTGCGGGCTAATTTTTACTACAATAAAAAAGCACCCTGAATGGGTGCTTTTTTATGATGTTTGCTCAAAAAAATGTCCAAACTACCAGGTACGTGGATCCCAAAGTTTAAAAGGTGCTTTTAGCTGTACATCTAATGATGGATCATAAGCAGTCGGTTCAATTTTTTGGGCTTTTTTACGAATCTGGCCTGTTTCCTGATCTTGTGCCACGAAGTTAAAACTGTCTGATTTTAGCTGAGTAAAAGCAATTTCATTCAGACCAACTTTTTCCGGCATTAGCATGAGCGGCCCGGAAATACTCCGGCGTGTACTGATATTTTCTTCATCATATTTAATAAAATAAGACTGTCCCGCTTCGACAGTAAAATCCAGATATTTAGGCTTCTGGAAATGCAGCGCGCCTAGCGGTCGACTGGTACTCAAACGATAGGTCCCTGCAGGCACTTCAATCCAGTAATAATGGTTGTGCAATAAGCTTGGAATATGTTCTTGATTGATAAACAGGCTGGCAGCGACAATTTCCTGACGGTTCCATCTGGAATCTGGTCGGTATAAATACACGATGGCGGCTTCATCATGCTGCGGTTTCACCGTCTGAAACTGGTTGCCCTGCTTTTGATTGACCCAACCGCCAATGGTGAACATGCCGATACGATGCTGCTCGACAAAGCCCGGTTTTTTTTCAAGATCGATATTTTTTAAAGTGCTGAGTGGCTGTGTAGGCTCAACGACGGCTTTCTTACCATGACACCCCAGCAATGCCAAACTGCTGATGAGTACAATTGCGACTCCACGCATGCTTATCCCTCACTGCGTCTTTATTCTTTTGTATGCAAGTGCTTTGCGATTTGTTTTTTATAAGTTTTAGGCATCCACACCTAGTGAATCAGATTAACACCGAGCTTTATTTTTGGAAATAAAAAACGTGCGAAAACACGGAGTTTTCGCACGTTTCGGACGAATAGCAATTAAGCAGATTTACTATTCACCACCTTTAAATCTATTTTTGTCGCAGTCTCTTGCTGATCATGTGGCTGACGCTCAGCACGGTATTCCGGCTCTGCTTCACCTTTAATCACGGCTTCATTGATGACGACAGTGCCGACATCGCTACGGCTTGGCAAGTCATACATGGTTTCCAGCAATGAATTTTCCAGGATCGAACGTAAACCACGTGCGCCTGTATTACGTTCAACTGCTTTCTTAGCCACGGCGCGTAATGCCGATTCTTCAAAAACCAGATCCACATCTTCCATATCAAACAGATGTTGATACTGACGGGTCAAAGCGTTCTTCGGCTCAGTCAGAATCTGCATCAGTGCATCTTCATCCAACTCGTCTAAAGTGGCAATGACTGGCAAACGACCAATAAATTCTGGAATCAAACCAAATTTTACCAAGTCAGTTGCTTCAACTTGACGGAACAAATCAGACAGCTTCTTGGTTTCATCTTTTTTACGCACTTCTGCAGTAAAGCCGATGCCACCTTTTTCCTGACGTTGCTGTACAATTTTCTCAAGTCCTGAGAATGCACCACCACAGATAAACAGGATGTTCGAGGTATCAATCTGAATGAATTCTTGCTGCGGATGCTTACGTCCACCTTGTGGCGGAATTGATGCAACCGTGCCTTCAATCATTTTCAAGAGTGCTTGCTGTACGCCTTCACCCGATACATCACGTGTGATGGATGGGTTTTCGGACTTACGGGTAATCTTGTCGATCTCATCGATATAGATAATACCCTTTTGCGCTTTTTCGACATCGTAATCTGCTTTTTGCAAAAGCTTCTGTACGATGTTTTCTACATCTTCACCCACATAACCGGCTTCGGTCAGTGTCGTTGCATCTGCCATGGCAAATGGAACATCAAGAAGACGTGCCAGCGTTTGTGCAAGCAAGGTTTTGCCCGATCCTGTCGGACCAACCAACATAATATTACTTTTTGAAAGCTCGACTGAATCATCAGCTTTCTTGCCATTATTTTGCACTTTCAAGCGCTTGTAATGGTTATAGACCGCAACTGACAAGGTTTTTTTCGCGACGTCCTGACCAATCACATATTGATCCAAGGCCGCACGAATTTCATGCGGTTTCGGCAAAGGACGATTGGCCCAGTCATTGGTTTCCACCTGCTGACTGGTTTGAACCAAATCTAAGCATACGTCCACACATTCGTTACAAATGTATGCGTCCTCGCCTGCAATCAGCTTCCCGACTTCAGACTGCGTTTTACCGCAAAATGAACAATGCTTTTGTCCTTGAGGATGTTCGGACATATTTACTCCACTATCTCAATCTTTAAAACTTATGGACGTTTAGTTAAAACTTCGTCCACAAGACCGTATTCTTTCGCTTGCTGAGCAGTCATAAAGTTGTCACGGTCTGTATCACGTGCAACTTTCTCGTAATCCTGACCGCTGTGTTCAGCCATTAAACGGTTTAAACGTTCTTTAATAAACAGGATTTCACGTGCATGAATTTCAATATCTGAAGCCTGGCCACGGAAACCACCCAATGGCTGGTGAATCATGACACGGGCATTTTCAAGGCAATAACGTTTGCCTTTGGTGCCAGCATTCAGCAGGAACGCACCCATTGATGCTGCCTGACCCATGCAGTACGTTACGACATCAGGTTTGATAAACTGCATGGTGTCATAAATCGCCATACCCGCAGTTACCGAACCGCCTGGTGAATTGATATATAGATGAATATCTTTATCTGGATTTTCCGCCTCTAAAAACAACATTTGCGCAACGATCAGGTTCGCCATGTTGTCTTCAACTTCGCCCGTCATAAAAATTACACGTTCACGCAAAAGGCGTGAATAAATATCAAAAGAACGCTCACCACGAGAGGATTGTTCTACCACCATTGGCACTAAAGCGTTTTCAATCGTTGGAACATACATACGTTTATTTATTCCTAAATTTTTTGTGACCTAACCCATAATCACAATATGAGGGATAATCACTGAAATTGCAAAAAAATCGCCAACAAATCCATTATATTTTTTGCATTAGTTTTGTGAAAAACAGAAATGCTTTTTTCAGGCATCAATATGAAAAAAAGGCGCATTAAGCGCCTTTTTTATCGAAAGCTAAATTAGCCTTGTTGACGAGCTTGCTGCTCTTTCAATAAGTCTTCATAGCTTACAGTCGCATCAGTTACTTTAGCAGAAGCCAAAATGTAATCAACAACTTGGTCTTCTAGTACAACTGCTTCGATTTGAGCACGCTGTTGCGCATCGTTTTTGAAGTATTCGATCACTTCGTTTGGATCTTCGTAAGAAGAAGCCATATCTTCGATGTACGCTTCAACACGTGCAGCATCTACTTCGATTTTCGCATCAGCTAAAACACGGCTTACAAGTACGCCAAGTTTTACAGATTTTTCAGCTTGTTCTTTAAACAATTCGTCTGGAAGCATGCTTGAATCAAATGCTTTCGCACCTTGAGCACCAAACTGCTGTGTGAACTGCTGGATCATTTGTTGACGTTGACGGTCAATTTCTTGAGCAAGCATAGCAGCTGGAAGTTCAACTTCGTTTGCAGCAACTAATGCATCGAAAGTCGCGCCTTTAACCTGATTGCGAAGGCCGTTCTTCACTTCACGTTCCATGTTTTTACGAACGTCAGCTTTTAACTTCTCAACGCCTTCTTCTTCAGATACACCGAAGATTTTCAAGAATTCAGCATCGATTTCTGGAAGTTTTTGTTTTTCAACAAGCTTCACAGTGATTTTGAATTGAGCTTGTTTACCAGCAAGGTTTTCAGCTTGGTAGTCTTCAGGGAAAGTAACATCAATCACTTTCTCTTCGCCTTTCTTCATACCAACGATACCGTCTTCGAAGCCAGGGATCATACGACCAGAACCAAGTACTAGTTTGAAGTCTTCCGCAGAACCACCTTCAAATTTTTCGCCGTCGATTGAACCTTCGAAATCAAAAGTGACTTGCATGTCTTTTTTAGCCATGCCTTTTGTTTCAGCCCAAGCAGCACGTTGTTTTTGAAGATTTTCAATCATCTTCTCAACATCTTTGTCATTTACTTCAGCTGCTTTACGCTCAACCTCCAAGCCGTCGAATTTCACTTCGATTTCTGGATAAACTTCAACAGTCGCTGTATATACCAGCGCGTCCTCTTTCATTTCAGTTTTTTCGATGTTTGGCATGCCCACAGCATTGATTTTTTCTTGCTGAATCGCTTCGAAAACTGTGTCACGAATAATATCGTTTACTACTTCTTGGTAGATACCCGCGCCGTATTCACGACGAACTACGTTTACAGGCACTTTACCTGGACGGAAGCCGTTGATCTTCGCAGTTTTAGCAGTGCGTTTTAAACGAGCTTCAAATTGCTCATTAATACGGCTCGTCGGTACAGAAACATTTAAACGACGGGCAACGCCCGAAACCGCTTCAGAAGTTACTTGCATGGCTTCCTCTATATATTAGGTTATAACAGGTTTATAAAAATGTGCCACATTATATGACAACATTTAAGGATATACAAAAAATACGCGCGAGTTCCAGTTTTTAAGCCCTTTTTTTAGTTGAATTGCCACCTTTCCAGATGCCCAGTCAACCCAATTTAAATGGAGAAAATGTATATTTTTATTGCAAATGATAAATACTATCATTAATATCCAGTTTCTTATTTAAGCAACAATACTAATTTATTCTTCGGTTCGGGAATTTGGTCATGCATAGTTTTAGTCTTCGTCCACTTACATTGGCAATTCTTGGGGTTACAGCAACATCTGCTTTCGCAGAGACTGTGAACGAGACAGCGACTCCTACAACAACACATCAAATGTCTACGATTGTGGTTTCAGCGGCGGGATATGAACAGAAAATTAAAGATGCTCCAGCATCTATTACAGTTCTAACAGAAGAAGATTTTAAAACTAAACGCATTACTTCTATCGCTGATGCTCTTGCTGATGTAGAGGGTGTCGATGTTTCACCAGAAGCAGGTAAGACTGGCGGTTTAAATATTCGTATCCGTGGTATGAGTCCAGAATATACTTTAATTCTTATTGATGGACGTCGCCAAAATAGTACCGGCGATATTTCACCAAACGGTTTTGGTGAGACAAATAATAATTTTATTCCACCTATTTCTGCAATTGAACGGATTGAAGTGATTAAAGGCCCAGCTTCTACACTTTATGGTTCAGATGCTATGGGGGGTGTAGTCAATATTATTACTAAAAAAGTGGCTGATACTTGGACAGGTTCTGTAACTTTAGATGGAACGCTCAATCCAAATTATTCAGACTTCGGCAACCAACGTAGCATTGATTTTTATGGTTCTGGCCCTTTGATAAAAGACTTATTGGGTCTTCAGATTAGAGCTAAACATTGGGAACGTGATGAGTCTTCAATTACTCAAAATATTGACGAGGGAGAGTCTTTAAGTGGTGGCCAAAGCCCTGCCGAAGGTAAGATGGACACTATCGGCGCACGTCTAACCTTAACGCCTACAAGTGATCATGATATTTCTTTAGATATTGAATCTCAACGCCAAACATATGAAAACCCAAGTATTTCTTCTGGTTTCCAGTTAGGCACTGTAGGTGCAAATGGTGGTTATGCAGACACCATGGAATTCAATCGTGACAAGTATGTTGCTGCACATCAATGGCGCAATACGATTGGTACTTTAGATAACAGTTTAACTTACAATACTAGTGAAACTGTAGGACGTTTAATTCCGTCGCGTGCTCAAGCAGGCTCTTTAGAAGAAAATTCTCGTTTATTAGAAAGTGAAGATTTAATTTTCGATACTAAATTCACAACTCAAGCTATTGATGGACATAATATTACTCTAGGTGGTCAATGGTGGGATGCAAGTATTAAAGATGGTTTACGTGTCAACAAAGAAGTGAGTTTTGACCAACTCGGCTTATTTGCGGAAGATACTTGGGCACTTAATGATTCGTTAGCACTTACGCTTGGTTTACGCTTTGACGAACATAGTACTTTTGGTGACTTTTGGACACCACGTGCTTACTTAGTTTGGAACGCAAATGAAAATTGGACATTCAAAGGTGGTTATAGTGAAGGTTATAAAGCCCCACGCCTAGAACGTCTTACTGATGGTATTTACAACGTAAGTGGGCAAGGGCGAACACCTACCTTTGGTAATCCAAATTTAAAACCTGAAACAAGTAACAACTTTGAAATTGGTACGTATTTTTCTAGTAATGCTAACTTTGATTTTAATATCACAGCTTTCTACAGTGAAATTGAAAATAAAATTATTACAGGCTTACCTGAATTCCGTTGCGATGCCAATATAAATAAAGCTGATTGTGAAGCATTTATGGCAAGTGTCGGTACACCTTGGTTAATGCAAAGTGGTGATACAGGTACTCGTGGCTGGAATGTTGCTCGTCCAGTAAATGCTCAAAAAGCAGAAATGTATGGTATTGAAACGGGTTTCAACTGGGATTTTGCCCCGGATTGGAAACTTAATGCCAACTATACTTGGACAGAAACTGAAATTAAAGATTCTGAACTAGGTAATCCATCATTTACAGATACACCTAAACATCTTGCAAATGCCACTTTAAGATGGCAAGCCGCTGATCAACTGCAATTATGGGCACGTGGTGAATATCGTAGTGAACGTGACCGTTATCCTGGGCAAGTGTATGACAACTTAAGCGCTACCGATCAAGAAGTATTCAATACTTTAGGAGACTTTAAAGGTTATGCCTTAATGCACCTTGGTACAAATTATACGGTAAATGATAATTGGGATTTAGGCGTAGCTTTATATAACGTTTTCGATAAAGACTTTAATAAATATATGTCAATTGCAGACGGTGCATATAATGAATATGTAAACACCCAAGAAGGTCGCCGTGTTCAACTCAGCACTACTTTTAAATTCTAATTAAACTATTAAATTAAACCCTGCCCTGGCAGGGTTTTTTCTTATTGTGCGATCAACACTTTCCAAAATATTACTAATTTATGCCCTTCTATAGACATCATTATTCTCAATAAAAATTTAACAATCAGATTGGTTTATCAATATTTATTAAAAACATAAACTTAACTATTTATTGTTATAATATTACATTTATAAACTCATTTAATATTTTCTTAAAGATCATGAATTCCCATGATAAAAAGATAAAAATAAAAGCAAGAATCATTATTATTCGCATACATTTTTAGCATTCATTTATTAGGTTTAACATGACCTTCATTAAAACACGTAAAAAAATCGTTTCTTCTGCAATTGTTTCATCTTTATCAATGGTAGCTGCATCTGCGATGGCAGAAGAACAGGTGATCCAATTAGAGACGATTCATCAAGAAGTCAAAGCTGAACAAACACCCAGCTTAAAAGTAGATCAATCTGCGAATAGCAAATTTGTTGCGCCTTTACTCGATACCCCAAAGTCAGTTTCAGTGATTTCAAAACAGCTGATTGCAGATACACAAGTGACGACTTTAGCTGATGCACTGCGTACAGTTCCGGGGATTACCTTGGGTGCAGGTGAAGGTGGTAATCCGAATGGTGACCGTCCATTTATTCGCGGTTATAACTCTGAAAGCTCGATGTATGTAGACGGCGTTCGTAATGCCACTTCACAAAACCGTGAAATGTTTGCGGTAGAACAAGTTGAAGTGACCAAAGGTTCTGCTTCTGCCATGGGCGGTGCAGGCACCACTGGCGGTAGCATTAATATGATTTCTAAAGTCGCTAAAGCAGGCGATTTTCTAGAAGGCTCGGTCGCTGGCGGCACTGACAATTACCAACGTATTACTTTAGATGGCAACAAAGATTTTGGTAACGGCATTGCTGCACGTGTTGCCGTCATGGGACATCAAAACGAAAAAGCAGGCCAGAAAGACGGTGCAGAATATAAACGTGCCGGGATTGCACCGAGTATTAGCTTTGGTCTGGACACCTCTACTCGCGCGACTTTAAGTTATTACTACTTAAAAACCGATGACACACCAGATTCAGGTATTCCCTATAACAACCCATTTGGTGCTCCAAGAACTGCAACAGCAACAGACTATCGTCCATTAAATGGCAACGGCAAGCCAATTGACGTTAAACAAGGTCAATATTACGGCTGGAAAGATCGTGACTTCCAGAAACAGGAAAATCAGATCGGAACCATCAAATTAGAACATGATTTAACTGATAATCTAACCATTAGCAATACTGCTGTGTATGGCAACTCTAAGAATGATTACCTTTGGACCAATCCAGATGACTCTCAGGGTAACTTTTACAACAAAGCAGGTTTTACAAGTGAATTAACAGGAAATGTTTGGGCACGTGCCAACTCACGTGTAGCAGATACTGATGCTTTTACCGACCAACTTGCTTTAACCGGTAAATTTAATACTGGCATGCTTAAACATAGTTTTAACCTGGGTGCCGAATATTCAGACCAAGAAACTGACCGTACCCAGTATATTATTAATAATGAGAATACTACGGGTAGTAAATATCAAACTTGCGCACCTGAAGATTCAATTAGCTCAGGCTGGTGTACTTCTGTACAGAACCCTAACCGTGCTCCATGGACAGGTACATTAAGTACCAATGGTGCTGACCGTTACAATATCGACAGCAAATCAAAGTCTGTTTATTTCCTGGATAGTATTGAATTCACCCCTCAGTGGCTTTTAGATTTGGGCGTTCGTTGGGATGACTACTCAACTGAGCAAACCATGACTTATGGTGCACGAAATAATGCAGTTACTGGTGCAAACAATACACCGATTACAGCAAGTGCTGGCGATCAAGTTACGATTAAAAATGATAAAGATTTCATCAACTATCAAGCCGGTCTTACTTTTAAACCAGTTGAAAATGGCAGTATCTATGCAAGTTATGCGACTTCGTCTAATCCAGTCGGTGTAGATGGTGGCGATGGTTCTGAAGGGATTACAGCTGCAATAAATAATCTTAAACCTGAAGAAGTCCGGACCATGGAGTTAGGAACTAAATGGGATGTCTTGAATGATAAGCTCAACCTGACTGCAGCTATTTTCCGCACGGAAAAAACCAATACTCGTGCGACCGGAGATGATGGCACCACAAGTAATATTGGTGAAACTCGTGTCGATGGTATTGAGCTAGGCGTAAACGGTAATATCACGGATAAATGGGCAGTTTCTGCTGGTTATACTTATTTAGACAGTGAGTTAGTTGATGGTGGTTATGAAAATATTGGCACTACAGCAGCTCCAATCTACATTTCCAATAGAAGTAATGGTAATCAGGTTCAAAACGTCGCGAAAAACAGTGCAACCCTTTGGACTACTTATGCAGTAACTCCTGCTTTAACCCTAGGTGCTGGTGCCGTCGCAATGGACAAAGTCTATGGTAATGCTACTAATACCAAGTTTGTACCGGGCTATGTTCGCTATGATGCCATGGCGCGTTATAACGTGAATGAAAATGTTGATTTGCAATTAAACGTCAACAACCTGTCTGATGAACGCTACTTCACAAAAGCCTATTCATCTCATTATGCGACCGAAGCAGAAGGCCGTAGTGCAGTGTTAGCAGTCAACTTTAAATATTAATTCAATGCAACCGCATAGCCTCCTGATGGGGGCTATGTTATTTTTAAAAGACGATTATTCAGGGGTTTCTCGTGCTGCATCATATTCCAAATGTACTGAGCAAAGAACAGGTGCAATATTTCCGTGAGGAGATGAATAAGATTGAGTGGGTCAACGGCAAAGTTACCGCGGGTACACTCTCTGCAACGGTGAAACAGAATCAGCAACTGCCTGAAGATCATTCCCTGACCCAGCATTTAAGCACAATCATTCTTGAGTCTCTGGGACAGCATGCTCTGTTTTTATCGGCAGCGATTCCGCTGGATATTATTCCTCCCCTGTTTAACCGCTATGGAAATAATGAATCTTTCGGCTTTCATGTCGACAATTCCATTCGTCGGATTCGCGGGAGCAATGAACGCCTCAGAACGGATTTATCCTGTACGGTTTTTTTAAGTGAGCCAGAAGAATATGTGGGTGGTGAACTGGTGGTCGAAGACACTTACGGTTATCACGAAGTGAAACTTCCTGCCGGTGATATGATTCTGTATCCGTCGACCAGCCTGCATGAAGTCACGCCCATCACTGCCGGTTGTCGAATTGCTTCATTTTTTTGGGTACAAAGCATGATCCGTGATGATGCAGAACGGCATATGCTGTTTAATCTGGATCAGAGTATTCAAAACCTGAGAATGCAGCTGGGTGATCAGCATGCAGAAGTGATGAAACTGACCAATCTGTATCATAATTTAATGCGTAAATGGGCTGAACTTTAAAAGAGGCTCTGTCTTCAATGATCTTTAAAAACAACTGGATCTATTGTTTATCAAAATATACTGCGTTGTGGCACAATTGAACGTAATAAATAACGCATTATGTCCAAATTAAGAAAATATAAAATACAATATTTAGAATAAGTGAAAATATTTTTCAATTATTAAAGTTTATAAGAAAATCTTTATTACCATACGACTAAAATCCATAAAAATAGCAAAAACTTTTCGGGATAAGTGGATTAAACTTTAAATTATAAGTAAGGCATTTAGTGCATTTGGTGAAGCTAAACCACCAATATTTAGACCATATTTCAGGTTTGAACCAGACTGTCACTAAAACCCAATGAATAGACAAAATCTATGCCGCTGACCCACGCACCGCTTTAACCAAGATTACGGTACCCAAGTTAGCATAAGGAGCTCTCTCATGATGTTGGCTGATCCAAGTAAAAAATACCGTCGCATGTATCAACGTGTGGATTTACCAGACCGTCAATGGCCGAACAATGAAATCAACAAAGCGCCAATCTGGATGAGTACCGACCTGCGTGACGGTAACCAAGCGATCTTTGAGCCAATGAACATGGAGCAGAAATTCAAGATGTTCCAGATGTTGGTGAAAATCGGTTTCAAGCATATTGAAATCGGCTTCCCGTCAGCATCACAAATTGACTTCGATTTCACCCGTAAATTGATTGAAGAAGGTCATATTCCGGATGACGTTTATATCGAGGTCTTGGTTCAGGCACGTGATCATTTGATTCAACGTACCTTTGAATCTTTACAAGGCGCAAAACGTGCCATTGTACATATCTATAATTCCAACTCGCCGACATTCCGCAACAAAGTCTTGAATGTTGATGTTGAAGGTGCAAAACAGTTAGCCATTAATGCTGCACAGAAAGTAAAAGAATACGCCGCAAAACAACCGGAAACTGAATTCGTATTTCAGTACAGCCCGGAATGTTTTACTGCAACCGAATTAGAAGTTGCAAAAGATGTCTGCGATGCCGTCACTGAAATCTGGGAAGCATCACCGACCAATAAAGTGATCTTGAACTTGCCTGCAACCGTAGAAGTTTCAGGCCCACACATCTATGCCGATCAAATCGAATGGATGCACCGCAACATCCAGCGTCGTGACGGCGTGATCATTTCAGTTCACTGTCACAATGACCGTGGTTGTGGCATTGCCGCTTCTGAATTGGCAATTATGGCTGGTGCTGACCGGGTTGAAGGCTGTGTCTTCGGAAATGGTGAGCGTACTGGTAACGTCGACGTGGCTGCGATTGCCTTGAACATGTACACCCAAGGTGTAGCACCAAACTTGGATTTCTCCAACATCAATGAAATCATTGCGACTGTGGAAGAATGTACCGGTTTACCTGTGCACCCGCGTCATCCATATGCTGGTGATTTGGTGTTTACTGCATTCTCGGGTTCGCATCAGGATGCCATCAAAAAAGGTTTTGAGTTCCAGAAAAACGAAGAAATCTGGGATATGCCGTACTTGCCAATCGACCCGAAAGATTTGGGCCGTGACTATGACGCAGTAATTCGTGTCAATTCACAATCAGGTAAAGGCGGTATTGCCTACTTGTTAGAATCGAACTACAACGTGATCTTGCCGCGTCGTTTACAGATTGAATTCTCTCAGATCGTACAAAAACGTACCGATGAGCAAGGCACTGAAATCAGCGCGACCGAAATCTGGAAATTGTTCAAGGAAACCTATGTGGATGCTAAAAACGTTCACTATTCTGCGAAAAACTACAAATTGTCAGATGACAATGGCAATCAGGTGATTGAGCTTGATCTTGAAATTGATGGCCAGTCACGTCGTGTTCGTGGTGAAGGCAATGGTCCAATTTCTGCGATTTTGGATGCACTTCAGTTGCCGATTGACGTGGTGAACTATGAAGAGCGCAGCATCAGTTCAGGTGCTCATGCCAAAGCCTTGGCCTTGATCGAACTTCAAGTGAAAGGTACTGGTAAATCTGCCTTTGGTGCCGGGGTACATGACAACATCGTGACCTCTTCCATCGAAGCAATTATTGCCTCGACCAACCGTCTGATTGATCAGGGTGTTTTAAGCACTGATCAGGTGATTGCTGCTGCGGTCTAAACGGCTGTATTAGAATTAGCAATAATTCATAGCACTAAAATGACTTTAGAAGGATACCGGCAAATGGTATCCTTTTATTATTCATACTAAAGATTTAAGGCGAATCCTCCCCGTGTCTTTTCCAGCTGACTCAGTGGGCATTGTTGTCCCACAAAAGTTCCAATTTGAAGAGCCGTTAGAGCTTGAATGCGGTCGCATCCTCCCACGTTTTGAACTGATGGTTGAAACTTATGGCGAACTCAATGCCGATAAGTCCAATGCCATTCTGATTTGTCATGCCCTTTCCGGTCATCACCATGCCGCAGGCTATCATCATGCAGATGATAAAAAAGCCGGCTGGTGGGATTCATGTATTGGCCCCGGCAAAGCCATTGATACTTCAAAATTCTTTGTGGTTTCACTGAATAATATTGGTGGCTGTAGCGGTTCTACCGGCCCGATCTCGCCAAACCCTGAAAATGATAACCGTCCTTATGGCCCTGATTTTCCGCTGGTCACGGTCCGCGACTGGGTCAAAACCCAGGCCCTGCTCTCTGATCGTTTAGGGATTGATACCTGGGATGCCATCATTGGCGGTTCACTGGGTGGTATGCAGGCATTGCAATGGTCAGTGGATTATCCAAACCGTTTAAGAAAATGCGTGATTATTGCCAGTGCTCCAAAGCTTTCTGCACAGAATATTGCCTTTAACGAAGTGGCACGTCAGTCGATTTTGTCAGACCCGGATTTCCATAATGGTCGTTATCTGGAAAATGACAGCTATCCAAAACGTGGTCTGATTCTGGCGCGTATGGTCGGTCATATTACTTACCTGTCCGAAGAAGCCATGAAACAGAAGTTTGGCCGCGATTTGAAATCAGGCAAATTTATGTATGGTTTCGATGTCGAATTTCAAGTCGAAAGCTATTTACGTTATCAGGGTGAGCAGTTCAGCCGTAACTTTGATGCCAATACCTATCTGATCATGACCAAGGCGCTGGATTACTTTGATCCGTCGCGTGAATATGAACAGTCGCTCAAAAAAGCCATGGCCAATACTCAGTGTAAATTCTTGGTGGTGTCATTTACCACTGACTGGCGTTTTACCCCTGCCCGCTCGCAAGAAATCGTGGATGCTTTAATTAGCAACCATAAACCTGTGAGCTATCTGGATATTGATGCCGAACAGGGTCATGACTCTTTCCTGTTCCCTATTCCGCTCTATGTAAAATCTTTGCGTGCATTCCTGGGTGGTGAAGAACACCTGAAAGCAACACCAAAGGAGGCCGTATAATGCGTATCGATCAACAACTCGCTGAAAAGTGGATCAAGCCCGGTTCTAGCGTACTCGACCTCGGTTGTGGCGATGGTGAACTGCTGGCACAAATGAGTAAAAAGTACGATATTCGTGCATACGGATTAGAAATTGATCAGGAAAAGATTGCAATTGCAGTCAGTCGCGGGTTAAATATCATCCAGCAAGACTTAAACCTCGGCTTAAGCCGCTTTGCTGACCAGTCTTTTGACAATGTGGTCATGGCACAAGCTTTGCAGGCTGTAGATGCACCTGACGTATTATTGCGTGATATGGTGCGTGTGGGGAAACAGGCCATTATTACCTTTCCGAACTTTGCACATTGGAAGACCCGGTCTTTCTTGGCAATCAAAGGGAGAATGCCGGTTTCTGAAGCCTTGCCGTATATGTGGTATAACACCCCGAATATCCACTTATGTACATTTCGTGATTTTGAAGCACTTTGTGCGGAAAATAATATCAAAATTATTAATCGACTCGCTGTGAACGGGAATCAAGAAGATAGTTTGCTGAGCAAGCATCTCCCTAATCTATTTGGTGAAGTCGCAATTTATCGAGTGAGCGCGCTATGAAAAAATTATTACTAAGTACGACGCTACTGGCGGGACTTTTTGGCATGCAAGCCCATGCAGATTATGTTGCACCGAGTCCATCTGTTGCCAGTCAAGCGGCTCAGTATTCCATCATGGATATCAACAGTCTGACCAAAGCAGCGAAAGCTGGTCAGGCCGGCGCACAGTTTTATCTGGCCACCAAATACCAGTATGGTAAAGACATTCAAAAAGATGAACGACAGGCCTTTGCCTGGTATAAAGCTGCTGCGGATCAAGGTCTGGCAGTTGCCCAGCTGAATGTCGGCCGTATGCTGGCAGATGGTATTGGCACCAGAAAAGATGAAGCGCTGGCGCGTCAGTATTTTGAAAAAGCGGCCAGCCGTGGCGATAACCGTGCCAGCTTTAACCTGGCAATGATGGAAGAGAAAAAGAAAAACTACATGGGCGCGTACCAGTGGTATGAACTGTCTACCCGTGATGGCATGCTCGACAATAAGGTAATTACGCTATCGGAAGGCAGAAAAACTGCCTTAGCGGCCAACCTGACCCAAGAGCAGATCCGTCAGGCGCGTGACCGTGCCGACAGATGGATTCAGGCACAATAAGCTGAATGGTATAAATAGCACCTTCGGGTGCTTTTTTATTGCCTACAAACCCGCAATGGCAGTTAAAATAGCACGATTGATATTTAGAGAATGAGTGACACATGGCTTCTACAGATTGGTTATCCCAAGGCACACTGGTATTGGCAAGTAATAACAAAGGTAAAATTGCCGAGTTTGAGAAAATGTTTGCGGAACTGCAACTGCCGGTAGATGTGATTCCTCAAGGTCAACTGAATATCGAAGATGCCATCGAAGATGGCTTAAGCTTTGTTGAAAATGCCATTATCAAGGCACGCCACGCGGCTAAAATCTCAGGTAAACCGGCGATTGCCGATGACTCAGGCATTTGTGTGCCAGTTCTTGGCGGCGCTCCTGGGATCTACTCAGCACGTTATGCCGGTGAACATGGCAATGATGCCGCCAATAATGAAAAACTGCTGGCCAATCTCAAACCCTTACGCCAAGAAGGTGAAGCGATCGAGGGTATGTTTGTTTGTGTACTGGCACTGGTCCAACATGCCGAAGATCCCTTACCACAAGTCTTTCAGGGTATCTGGCACGGGAAAATTCTGGAAGCTGTGCGTGGTGAAAATGGTTTTGGCTATGACCCGTTGTTCTGGTTACCGGAACTCGGAATTTCCAGTGCAGAAATGAGCAAGGAAGAAAAGAATAAAATCAGTCATCGTGGACAGGCGATGCAGCTGTTTAAGAAGAGTTTGGCGAAGTAAGTTTTTGATCTCCTCCCTTTAGTAAAAGGGAGGTTGGGAGGGATTATTCACCTCTCCCCTTGCGAAACAGCGTTTCTCATCTCCTAAAAGTAGAGGGAATCTATAGCGTAGGCATCAACGCATGCACGATTACCCCATATAAGGCAATCAAGATCGCGCTGGCCAAAGTTCCCGAAGCAATATATTTGGCGGAATGGCCTGTTCCCTGATAATGGGTTTCCAGTGCCACAATATTGGCTGCAGGCGGCAATAAAAAGAACATCAGCAGTACCGCATAGGTCAGCGTCTGCTGCGGAATAGGTAAATAATAATAAGCGGCAACACACAGCAAAACCGCAAACAGCCCTCTATAAAAAATCAGTTGCAGACTGCGCATTAAATCAAAGCTGCTGATCCGCACATTGCTCAGCCACATTCCCAGCACACACATGCCACTAAAAGTCACCAGCACTTTATTGGCCTGATACAGCCTCTCTACCCAAGCGACTTGCTGCCACTGACTCAAATCCCAAAATGACAATAAGGCTGCCACTGACAGTGCCACCACTGGTGGTGAGAGCAGTACATTTTTTAAAATATAGCTGCTATCTTGTCTGGCTTCACTGACTGCCATCACCGCACAGACATTGCCAAACAAGGAACCACCGATGTACAGCGCCACCACGGTACTGGTCGCTTGCGGGCCAAAAACTGCCAGTGCAAAAGGAATCCCCAGCCATGCCCCATTTAAATAACTCAGGCATAAGGCACGCAGTTTATTTTTCAAGGTGAAATAAAATAGGGCAAAAAACAGACAGGAACAGAAAAAACTAAAGGCAATCAGCCACAAACTGCCCTCTTGATAAAACACCATGTTGTAGATAATCAGTACAGGAATCAGTACTCGGGCCAATAAAGACGCCAAGAGAGGTCGAATCGGTTTTAAATATTGCACACCCCAATAACCAATCAGAAAAGACAGGAGGGGAAGAATCAAGGCCATGACAATGCTGCTGAGATTTCCATATCAGGCTGTATGCTAGCACAGCATACTTTTCATTGAATTATGAAATTTTTATATGAGTAAGCCATTCCCCTGCTGCCGTGTCGGCAAACTGTCATCAAAGCGTCACCGCGCTGTCATACAAGCCTGCTGAGATAGGTGCATGAAATATAGAGGATAAAATAATGGCAGGATTATCAATTTGGCATGTGCTGATTTTTGCAATTGTGGTGATTTTATTGTTCGGCACATCCAAACTTAAAAATTTGGGTAAAGACGTCGGCGGCGCGATTAAAGACTTTAAAAAATCAGTCAAAGATGAAGAGGCAGAACAAGCTCAGCTTGCAGAGCCGCGCACCATTGATGCCCAGGTCAAAACTCCTGAACATTCGGTTAAAAGTTAAGAGTTCGCTATGCTCAATATCGGAATGACCGAGCTGCTGATTTTCGGGATTATTGCGCTTTTGGTTCTTGGGCCAGATAAGCTTCCGGAAGCAGTACGTTTTGTCGGAACATGGTACGGCAAGATCAAGCGTATGGTGAGCAATGTTCAGAATGATCTTGATCGTGAATTGCGCCTGTCTGAGCTACGTGAACAGATGCAGGCTGAAATGCAGCGGATTCAGGAACTGGAAGCCAAGATGCAGGCACAAATGACAGATTTGCAGCAACCGATGGCAACCGATGAAGTAAAAATAAAATCGCAAGCTGTTCAGCCCTTGCTCAGCTATCAGCCGGTGATACAGCCTGTATCCCCCGTGTATTTACCTAAGCCTACAGCAATTCAAACCATGATTTCAGAACAACGCTATACAAAAATGAAGGTGGCCGTATGACATCCTTACCGACCACACCCGCCTCAAATGATGCTGCAGCGCTGAATCTTGAACAGATGCCGATTACCCAGCATTTGATCATCTTAAGAAAGCATCTGTTTAAAGTGGTTGCTGTCCTGATTGGCCTGTTTTTCTGTTTGCTGCCCTTTGCCAATCAGACTTACCAAGGGTTGTCCGAACCCTTGCGTGCACAGCTACCTGCCAGTTCAACCATGATTGCCACGGATGTCACTGCAACCTTCATGGCACCTTTTAAGCTGAACTTCTTTGTCGCGCTGATGATCGCGATGCCGTTTATCCTGTATCAGCTTTGGACCTTTATTAAGCCTGCGCTCTATGCCAAAGAAAAGAGCTTGGCCTTGCCACTTTTGATCGGCAGTATCGTGCTGTTTTATACCGGTATCAGTTTTGCCTACTTTGTGGCATTGCCCTCGATTCTGCATTTTTTTATCAGTGTTTCGCCGGAAACTGTGGCCCCGATGACCGACATCAACAGTTATCTCAGCTTCTGTTTAAAGCTGTTTCTGGTCTTTGGTTTTACCTTTGAAATTCCCATTATTACCCTGGTTCTGATCTTGATTGGCGCAGTTTCGACACAGACTCTGGTAGAGAAACGGCGCTTTATTATTGTGGGTTGCTTTTTTGTGGCAATGTTTGTTACACCTCCGGATGCCCTATCGATGATCATGCTGGCTGTCCCAATGTGGCTACTGTTTGAACTGGGTTTACTGGCAGGAAAACTGATTGAAAAACGTCGTTTAAAGACTGAATAATAATAACCAGCCAAAACAAAAAAAATATCGATTTACTCAGGCAGCTCTGGCTGTCTTTTTGTTTCCAATTTTCAATAAAATACTGATTTATTTAATTTTAATGCAACATTTCCTTAAGATTACTGTCATATCCCAAGCTTAAGGTATTGAAAACTTCTACACCACCAAGCACTTATTTTTTAATTGGGACTTTAAAATGAAAAATGAAGACATGATACCTTGCCAGGATCTGGTTGAAGACAGTAACAACTCAAACAACACGCACTTCCAAACGATTCTGGATCAATATACTAGCCGCCGCAGCTTTATTGCGAAAACTACAAGTGGGGCAATGGCATTAGCATTTGCAGCAACAGTAAGTGGTTGTTCAGATGATGATAATGATTCTGGTACACCTGACAGTAATCCAACTACACCGCCAGATACCACTAGCCCAGATCAACATGCCTGGAGTGATCTAAAAGCACGTCCGAATAAATTAGTCTTTGAACCGGTTCGCAAGAATACCCAAAACTTCTTCAGTGTTCCTGAAGGTTATGAGCTTAAAGTATTGTATGCAGTAGGCGATCCAATCAACCCTGCTTATCCAGAAAAGACCGATACGACCTTAGCTTCTGGTGCCTCTTACCAGTTCCGTTCAGGCGATAACCATGATGGTATGAGCTTCTTCGGTATGCATCCAACCAACAAAAATTATGCTGCGAAAGAATCAACACAAGGTTTACTTGTTTTAAACCACGAATATCTACAACAATCTCAGCTCCATACACCAGAAGGTACAATTACCATCGATGGCGTACGTCCAGAAGATCAGGTACTCCGTGAAGTGAATGCGCATGGTGTTTCTGTTATTGAGATCAGCAAAGATGCAAATACACAAGACGTTAAAATCAACTTAAATTCTAATTTTAACCGTCGTATCACTGCCGCAACCGAGATGGAAATTAATGGACCAGCGCGTGGTTCTGACTTAGTCAAAACCATTTTCTCACCAGATGGGACGCTGACTCGCGGTACCTTTGCAAACTGTGGTAATGGTTATACGCCATGGGGAACTTACTTAACGGCTGAAGAAAACTGGAGTGGTTATTTCGCTCGTCAAGCCAACGACACCCGCGCTATTGCAAAAGAAGAAATTTCATTATCTCGTTATGGTCGTGGTGGTACTGATGCCCGTTCGTCTCAGTACCGCTGGAATACGCCTGTTGCTGAATTAACCGGTGATAAAGGACTTTATGATCGTTGGGATATTTCAGTTAAAGGCGCAAATGCTTTAGCAGATTATCGTAATGTCATGAATACCTGTGGCTTCATTGTAGAAATTGATCCATTTAGCGCGACTACACGTCCAGTTAAACGTACTGCACTGGGTCGTTTTGCACACGAAGACTGCCGCTGTAGCAACCCTATTCCGGGTCAGCCATTAGCGTTCTATATGGGTGATGACGCGACCGGCGAATATATCTATAAATTTGTTTCTGAAGCCGTCTGGGATCCGAAAGACGTCAATGGTGGTTATACTGCTGGTGATAAATACATGGATAAAGGGACATTATATGTCGCTAAATTCAATGATGACGGTACAGGTGAATGGCTAGAACTGACTCATGGCAAAAATGGTTTAACTACTGCCAATGAAATCTATCCATTTGCAGGCCAGGATGACATCGTCATCAATGCCCGTCTTGCTGCTGACCATGTTGGTGCGACCAAAATGGACCGTCCAGAATGGGTTGCCGTGAATCCCGAAAATGGTGAAGTGTATGTAACCTTAACCAACAACAGCAACCGTGGTCGTGCATATGAAACTGATGCTGCCAACCCACGTAGCTACATCGACTTTAAAGGTTCAAGCGCCAGCAATTCAGGCAATATGAATGGTCATATCATTCGTTTCAGTGAAGCTGAAAATACAGTGACAGCGACAAGTTTTGCTTGGGATATTTTCCTGTTCGGTGCAGAAGCACGTGCTGCTTCTAACATCAACCTGTCAGGTCTGGATGATTTAAATGACTTCTCCAGCCCGGATGGCATGTGGTTCGATCCGCGCGGTATTCTGTGGATTCAGACGGATGATGGTCAGTACACCGATGAAACCAACTGCATGATGTTGGCAGCACTTCCGGGTACTGTGGGTGATGGTGCTAAAGCGCTTGCAGCCAGCACCAAAGCAGAAGGACAGGAAACCTTTGTTGGTGCCAAACTCAGCAATGATCGTGTTCGTCGCTTTTTGACTGGTCCATCGGGTTGTGAAATTACCGGCGTGACTATTACCCCGGACTATAAAGCGATCTTTGTCAACGTTCAGCATCCAGGGGGTGCATGGCCAGCCAACCAAAGCGAGCGTTATAGCCGTTTAGGCAAAGTACCTCGCTCTGCGACTGTGGTCATTACCCGTAAAGATGGCGGTGCCATTGCGGGTGAAGCTTTGGAACAAGCGACCGTATAAAAAGCTGTTATTCAAAAATGCCGACATCTGTCGGCATTTTTTATATCCGGTGATTATTTTAGGCTAATTATTTTCTCAATAGTTTGACCTGTGGTTGTACCTTGTTGTGACTTCTCGATCCAGTGCCATTGTCCCTGCTGCATTCTCAAAAAATTTGAGCAGCGGGTGCCATAGGCCGAACTCTGGATAAAAGTCGAAGACAGCAGCTGTTCCATTTCCACGGAGATACCTGTGTCTGGCAGCAGCTCCGGAATCACCTTGCGTTCATCTTCCAGAATATCCCAGACTGCATGACACAAATCTGCTTCTGCGATCTCCTGGTATTGCAGCATCGGTAAAAATTCCTGGGTAAAGCGTTTACGTAAATGGCGGGTCTTGTACCAGTCTTCGCTCATCAGGCCATTCGAAACCACATAGACGCCATGCGCCAGTACTTGTGGTGCTTCACCGCGATTGCTCATGTACACCGCCTGATCTTGATCGCCGATAAACAGGTTAAAGCCGGCATAGTCACACTGGCGTTGTTCCAGATCTTGAGCAAAACGAATCGGCGTTAAGTCAGAATCTAAAAAGTTCTGGATGATATGTCCACGTGAAGTCGGATAATGCCCTTTGTCCTGCCCATCACGAAAATTGGTAATCACCGCCCAGCGACCAGAAGCCGTAATCCCCATCCAGGTACCGCCCGACTGTAAATCTTGCCCGGCAATTATCGGACTATTCTCCCATTCATGCAGCTCCTGCGTAGGACGCTGATAGAACTCATCCCGATTTGAAATCAGACATAATGAGCTCTGATCCAGAACCCGCCAAGCCAATGCCACGATACACATAATTTACGCTCTCGATCTTTACACATTGAATGTACAACATTTTTCTTTGCTTTAAGCTAAAATCTGTGCAAAACAGAATCACAAGGAACAGGAATGCTCACCTATCCCAATATTGATCCCGTCGCGATTTCGCTCGGGCCCTTACAAGTCCACTGGTATGGACTGATGTACTTACTGGCATTTTTATTTGCCTGGGGATTGGCGACGTTTCGCGCCAAACAACGTGGCTGGACACCGGATATGGTGTCTGACCTGATTTTCTTCGGTGCACTCGGTGTGATCATCGGTGGCCGTGTCGGTTATGTCTTCTTCTACGGTTTTTCCCAGTTCCTGGCCGATCCTTTATGGCTGTTCCAGATCTGGACCGGTGGCATGAGTTTCCACGGCGGTTTCCTCGGGGTTATTCTGGCCATGTTATGGTGGTGCAAGAAATATAAGATGACATGGTTCCAGACCTTGGACTTTATCGCACCTTGCGTACCAACAGGGTTGATGTTTGGCCGGATTGGTAACTTTATTGGCGGCGAACTGTATGGCCGTCAGGTCACCGACCCAAACTTTGCCTGGGGCATGATTTTCCCGACAGATCCCCTACAACTGGTTCGTCATCCATCTCAACTCTATCAGGCGCTATGTGAAGGCCTGATCCTGTTTATTGTCCTATGGTGGTTCAGTTCCAAGCCACGTCCGCGTATGGCAGTTTCGGCACTGTTCCTGATCGGCTATGGTCTGGCACGTTTTGTGGTTGAATTCTTCCGTGAGCCGGACAATGGCCAGCTATTTATTGG
Source organism: Acinetobacter sp. YH16052 (assembly GCF_013417155.1). Classification (GTDB taxonomy): domain Bacteria; phylum Pseudomonadota; class Gammaproteobacteria; order Pseudomonadales; family Moraxellaceae; genus Acinetobacter. Next base: position 66,562 of record NZ_VPEO01000006.1, read on the forward strand.
CTGGATGAGCAAAGGACAATTCTTGAGCCTGCCAATGATCCTGATTGGCTTGTGGATGATGTGGTATGCCTATCAGAAGAAAATATATGACTGGGGTCCAAACAAAAATAGCTGAGAAAATCGCGTAATTTAGCGAGGCAAAGGCCTCGCTTTTTTATACTCAAAATATGCTAAAGTGCCGATTATCTCTTCTATTCTTTCATCATTATGCTTGAGTTCTGGTTTAATCCGCAGGTATCTGTTCTCAAAAAACTGTTGATCTTTATTGTGATTGCAGCGACAGCTGCAGGCTTGTACTGGATGGAACCACTGCCCTTAGATTCGATTTTGATGTTTGTCGGTACCGGCATCATTTTTCTGATCTGCCGTTACTGCAAAATCCACTTTGCCAGCAAAAACCCGACCGGTTTGCTGTATAGATTACTGACCTGGATTCCAATTGCCTTATTGATTGCTTTAGTTTTTATGAATATGCAACAGGGTGAAATTCTGATTCCGGGTGCACAAGGCATTGCCTTTATGGCACTGGCAATTTGTCTGTTTTCACCATTGTCGCTGCTCAATCAGAACTCTCAGGATCCAGAGCCACCACATGCTTGAATTTTGGTATTCGGAACGCTGTAGCCGTCAAATCAAACTCATTGTCATCATCGCGACCTGTATTTTGATTTATGCAGCATCGACTATGGCCCAGTTAGGTCCGATATTTGTTGGGGTGAGTTTAGCGATTGGAATTGTTGTGCATTTACTGCACCATTTCCGCCTAAAAATCTCAAAATCCAATCCCTATGCAAATGGCTTTAGCGCCTTGAGCCGGGTGATTCCCATCATTGCCTTAATTACCCTGTTTGGCTATTTGCCTGAACAGCACCAACAATGGGGCAAATTTGCCTGGGGTCTGCAATGTCTTGGCTTTGCCGCGATTGGATTATTTATCGTTTCAATCTATGAAAGCCGTGCGAAGCGTTTTGAGGACTGATCACTTCGCAGTATTTTCTTAGAAGTAAGTTTCCAGACGATAGTAACTATAAGTCACGTTTTTATTGCGATAAACCGCATGATCTCGCTGTTTGAAATCCGATACCCAGGCACTACCTGAATAAGCCGCGATATGTCCATATTTATGTCCCTGAGTACGGTCAATAATATAGATATCGCCTTTTTTCGGCCGATCAAAAGAAGCATTAATTTTCTTATAGCCCAGCTGCATCAGGGTACTTCCCCAATCTGCCGCTGCGACTGGATGGTTCACAATTTTCGCACCAGAGGATTGCAGACCGACACGAATACTGCGCGCACATTTCTGTGTACTGGTATTTCGGGTAATGCCTTGCAGATAACTGGTAAATTTCTCGATATTGATACGATGGCCATTGCTTACGCCTGAAGCATTACGGACAGTGGCTTTGTGGGATGACTTTTTAGGTCTTTGCTCCGATTGGGAACGCACCATGATATTCGCTTGGACAGGAGCATATACTTCGCTCATGTTTACTTGATGATCATAGATCATGCCTTACCAACCGCTCCTCGCCTGTAATTTAGGCTTTCATATTGTTAACAAGCCGAGAATACTAGTCGTTTAAATGTTATCTTTCACATTAAAAATGTAAATAAATTTGTCTATTTTTGCGGCATTCAAATTAAGCCGTTCTTTCTAATACAGTTACAAAACCCATCATCTTTGCAAAAAAAATGTAAAGCAAAGCCAACTTCGATGCCTTGCAAAGCTTTTTTAGCCTGAACTATACAAAATGAGTCCTTATCTTTTTCTACTCAAACGTGTGGATTTAATCTGTAGCTCGGCCATTTTCAGATAACATTCCACCACATGATTACATCATTTTAAGCTTTACCGCCTGTATTACACTGATGCGGCATTTTTAAACCTTGAACTAAACTTTAAATATTGAACTAAACAGAGAAGAAAAATGAGTCAGACTTTAAGTACCGTTTCAAATTTTAATTTAGAACAATATTTAAGTACCTGGTATGACATTGCACACTTGCCGATGAAGCGCCAACCTGAAGACAGCACCGATATTTCTGCGGTATAGAGCTTGAATGAAAATGGCAAGGTGGATGAAGCCATTGCTGAAGCGATCATTATCGATGCAGAACATGCCAAGCTTGAAATCAGATTTTTACCTGAAGGCTTGCATGGGATCCCGTTTACCAAGGGCGATTATTGGGTCTTAAAAATCGATCCGGATTATCAGACGGCACTCGTGGGCGAGCCGAATAAAGAATATTTATGGTGATTACATCGCGACACCAGTCTGGACGAAGCGACTCAACGCGAATATTTAAGTTATGCAGCACCCTTAGGTTATGATCTGTCTGATCTGATTCATACCGTCCATACGGGCCATAAAACCGCTTAAACTGCAATCAAAAGACCTCTATCAGGAGGTCTTTTTTATTCTCAATTTGGGCGATGAAAGCTCATCAAAAAATGCTATGATGTGCGCAATTTAAATTGTCCCTTTCGACAGAAAATTGATTATAAAATAATCCGTTCTGCTGTTAAAACGGCAATTTTCAACAGATTCAAATAGAGAGAACTATGCGCCAATATCTTGACCTTTTACAACATATCCTCGACAACGGCGGCGATAAAGGCGACCGTACCGGTACAGGTACACGTTCGGTATTTGGTCATCAGATGCGCTTTGATCTTTCCCAAGGTTTTCCTTTACTCACCACCAAAAAAGTTCATTTCCGTTCTATCGTGATTGAACTGTTGTGGTTCCTGAAAGGTGATACCAATGTTCAGTATTTAAAAGACAATAAAGTCTCGATTTGGGATGAATGGGCGACCGCAGAACAGACTGCACGTTTTGGCCGTCCTGAAGGCGAACTGGGTCCAGTTTACGGCCATCAATGGCGTAATTTTGGGGCCAGCAAGAATGCAGACAATAGCTATAATCAGGACGGTTTTGACCAGATCAAATGGTTGATCAATGAAATTAAAACTAATCCGAATTCGCGTCGTCTGATCGTGTCCGGCTGGAACCCGAATGAAGCGGGTCAGGTCGCCTTACCCCCTTGCCATACCCTGTTCCAGTTTTTTGTGCACAATGGCAAATTGTCTTGTCAGTTGTATCAGCGCAGTGCCGATGTATTTTTGGGTGTACCATTTAATATTGCCAGCTATGCTTTGTTGACGCATATGATCGCGCAAGTCTGTGATCTGGAGGTTGGTGACTTTGTCTGGACTGGTGGCGATACCCACTTGTACAGCAATCATTTTGAACAGGCACAATTACAGCTCAGCCGTGAGCCACTCGGCCTTTGTCAATTAAAACTAAATCCCGAGATTAAAGACCTGTTCGATTTCAAATTTGAAGATATCGAAATTGTCGGTTATGAATCTCATCCAGGAATTAAAGCCCCTGTCGCTGTTTAATTTTCTTTATTATAAAGTTCCCCCTCCTCCTAGGAGAGGGCTAGGAAGAGGTTTTTTACCACGCGTGAATCGCCACCTCCTTTCAAAATATATTCCTAGCCCTAAAGCATGAAGGCAATCAATATAGATTTTTAACCTTTCTTTCGTACCAGTAAAAAATTACACGAAGGACTTTGGGCTTGATAAGAAGGATTCAATACATGTCATTTCAAGATTTAGAAGTTGTACACGTCGTTGCCATGGATCAGCAGCGTTGTATCGGCAAGGGCAATGACCTACCTTGGCATATCTCTGCCGACCTGAAACACTTCAAGGAAATCACCCAAGGCGGTGTGGTGGTGATGGGTCGCAAGACACTAGAATCGATGGGACGTACCTTGCCTAAACGGGTGAATTGGGTCATTACCCGTGATCCAGACTGGGCATTTGCAGGTACCAAAGTCGCTTATAGCATTGAAGACGCGCTGAGTCAGGCCGTGGCAGATGTGAAGGCTTCAGAAAAGCCTAACACCATTTTCATCATTGGTGGCGGTGAAATCTTTAAACAGACCATGGATATTACAGACCGTCTGGAACTGACCCATGTCGAACTGGATGTACAGGGCGATGCCTATTATCCAGCGATTCCGGCAGAATTTAAAAAAGTCGCTGCCGAGCAACATATCGACGACAAAACCGGCATTGCTTTTGAGTTCGCAACCTACAGAAAATAAAACTTATTTCTCATGAAAAAGTGATGATGCAGGGACGCGAATATATTTCCAGGCACTGGAGTCTGTGGCTGCTGGGCAGTCTGTTTACTTTATTCGTCATTCTATCGAGTTTGTGGCTCAGCCTGATGCTTTGGGTGCATCAACCCATCGGCAAAATCGGCAGCTTGATGCTGATTGGACTCTGGCTGACCTTTGCGCTGGTCGTTCTCGGGATTTATTTCACCTGGCATCTGATCTCCCGCCAAGTCGATAGCGTTCTTTATCTTCTGGCCTTTTTATTCTGTCTGCTGGGATATTTTAGTCTGGAAGCGCGTCAGGATCGGGAGTGGAATCCTGAAGTTTCCCAGCTTTTGCATTATGAGCAGCAAGGTGATCAGCTCACCTTACACAATATCCGCAACTTTGACTGGCAGGCCGATGGTCGCTATATCGAACGCTGGGAAAGCCGGAGTTTTGATCTGAATCAGATTACTGGCGTGAACATCATTACTTCCTACTGGATGGGACCTAAAATTGCCCACACCCTAGTCAGCTTCGATTTTGCCAATCAAAAGCCACTCACCTTTTCGATTGAAATCCGCAAGGAAAAGAATGAAGAGTTTTCAGCGATTGGTGGCTTTTTCCGAAAATATGAACTGAGTCTGGTCGCATCGGATGAAAAGGATATTGTCTATACCCGTAGCAATGTCCGTGGTGAACAGGTCTATTTTTTCCCAGTCAAAATGCCGCAAGCTCAGGCTAAAGCGCTATTCAAGGAATATCTGCGTCAGGCCGATAAGCTGGCCCAAAAGCCAAAATGGTACAATACCCTGACCAGTAATTGCACCACACTAGTCTTTGATATGGTTCAGGCGATATCGCAACAACAGCTACCCTCAGATTACCGGTTGCTGGCCTCCGGCTATTTACCGAATTATCTCTATGATCTTAAAGTACTAGAACAGTCTTGGGATATGCACACTTGGTATCAACGGGCACATGTCAATCCACGGGTAGAACGCACCGCTAATCTCTCCAGTCAGGACTATTCACGCCTGATCCGGCAGGGCCTACCAAAACCCGACATGCGATAACTGTGTAGCAAATCCACTTCAATAAAGATACAAAATCAACTGGAACCTTGATCATTTTTTTGTTTATATACAAATAGCTAGTCAATGATCAGAGTATCTCTCATGCTAAAAAAATTAACTGCAATCGCGATTTTAGGCTCGGTTCTAACGGTCATGGGCTGCGAAACTGTGCCCAATACAGCCACGACACAAACCGCGAATCATTTACAACTTTTGCAAAATCGTACTTGGATTGCGACCCAGATTGGTAATACTGAAATCAAGACTGCGCCAACCGCACGCAATGTTCCGAGTCTGCAATTTGATGCCAGTACCCAGCGCGTTTCAGGTTCAGATAGCTGTAACCGGATTATGGGCAGTTACACAGCAGCGAAAGACACGCTGACCCTGAACCAAATGGCCACTACCCGTATGGCCTGTATGAACAACGATCAGCTTGATCAGAAATTTAATGAAGCTTTAGCCAAAGTGACACATTATCAAGTATTTGGTAAAACCTTAAAATTACTGGATCGCCATGGGAATCTCTTGATCCAGCTAGAAAGTGCTGTTCAGCCGCGTTAATACTTCCCTACAAAAAGCCTGTATGGACAGGCTTTTTTATCTTTCATACTGATGAGCTGGAATTTAACCATCAGCCCGATTGAGTTATTTAATTGAATGAGGAATCAACCATGCAACAGGCACTTTTCGGTGGGGGATGCTTTTGGTGTACTGAAGCCGTATTTTTACAGATCCAGGGGGTTCAGCAGGTCATCAGTGGCTATGCAGGTGGGCACACAACTCAGCCAAACTATGATGATGTCTGTGGTGGCAATACCGGCCATGCCGAAGTCATTCTGATCGATTTCGATGAAAACCAGATTAACTATACCCAGTTGCTTGATGTATTTTTTGCGACCCATGATCCGACCACGCTAAACCGTCAGGGCAATGATGTCGGCACCCAGTATCGTTCTGTGATTTATTATCTGAATGATGAACAGCAGCAACAGGCGCAGCAGGCGATCGATGCTCTGAAAGCCGATGGCATCAATATGGTGACTGAACTCAGTCCTGCCCCGACTTTCTATCCGGCGGAAGACTATCATCAAAACTTCTTTGCCAAGAACCCGACCCAGGGCTATTGCAATTTTGTCATTCCTCCAAAATTGAATAAATTACGCAGCAAATTTACGACCCTCTTAAAAACCCATTAAGTTTCATGAAAAAATGGGCATAAAAAAAGCGACTGCAATCAGTCGCTTTTTTTATTACCTAAATCTTAGTTATCAGTTGCAAAAGCAATATCGCTGAGTCCGGCTCCACTCGCACGCGACATGACTTGCGCCACAGAGTCATAACGTGATTCTTTATCCGCTTTCAGCACAATGGTCGGCTGACGTTCAGCTTGGCCCGCTTCATTAAAACGGGTTTCAAGCTGTTCCAGCGTCAATACATCGCCATTCCAGGCAATGTCACCTTCGGCATTGATGCTGATCGTGACATTTTCAGGCGGCAGATCGATAATCTCCGCAGTCGTTTGTGGCAAGGTTAATGGAATTGATGGGTTCGCAACGGTCGCTGTCACCAAGAAGATGATCATCAATACCAACATAATGTCGATGAGAGGAATGAGGTTCATCTCATTCATACCTACATCGTTGTCTTCACCCAGTTGAAAAGCCATTAAGCTTGACCTCCCACGAAACTCTGTTGTGTTACTTTTTCATCAGACTTTTTTGCAGTAGATTCCTGTTGCAGCATAGTATCAATCAGCAGACCGTGTGCCTGATCCTGTAACTCGTGTGCCAAACCACGATTAGCACGGACACAGATGTTATAAGCCAGTACCGCAGGAATCGCGACTGCCAGACCTAAGCCAGTCATAATCAATGCTTCACCGACTGGGGTTGCCACTTGTGCCAGACCAGCCTGACCACTTTTACCAACAGCAACCAGCGCATGGAAGATGCCCCATACTGTACCGAACAAACCGACAAATGGTGAAATTGAGGCAATCGTACCCAGAACTGATACACCTTTTTCGGCATTGGCTTTTTCTGCTGAAATCTGGCGTAACAGTGCCTGTTCTGCCACTGCCTTACGCTGTTCAAAGCCCAAAGGAGCCAGTTTGGTTTTCAGTTGTTCCAATGCTTTAGATAACTGAGCATAGGCAATCTGTTTCAGCTGGCGAGTGCCCATCAAACGCAGCACAAAAATGGTCCATGTCGCGATCGACATTGCCAATAACACGAAATACAGCGTTTTACTGACTGCATCAGCGTGTTGCCAATAAACTGAAAAGTTCATATTCGAACTCCTAATGGGTGAGCCGTTATTTAACCTGAAAATCGAAAGGCTGTTCCACGCGTGTTGGATAAGCCACACCATTTTCAACATATTTGGTGAGTTGTGCACGACGTACCGCTGCTTCTACTTTGCGCGTTACCGCCGGGCTACAACTTGAATTTCGTGCAGTCGCAGAGACCACTTTACCCTGCTCATTCGCTGAAACATCTACTACCAGTGAACAGGCTGATTTTAATTCACCTGCAGAGAGTGAGACTTTTGGTGAACGCTGCCAGGACACGCCCCCACCAATCGATACACTTTTCGGGGATGGCGGCGCAGCAGGTGCTGGCGGTGCCACAGGCGCAGGTGGCGCGACCGGAGCAGGTGCCGGTTTAACTTTAGTTTCAGTGACCACTGTCGGCACGACCGGACTTGGGGTTGGTTTTGCTTCAACTGGTGGTGCTTTGACTACTTTTGGCGCTTCAGCCTTTTTCACCTGCTCGATTTTTTCTACTTTTTTCGGTGGTGGTGGCAGCGGTTTATCGACAATTTTGACCTCTTTAGGCTTAGGCGGCTCTTTTTGTGGCTCGGCCTTCGGCTTTGGCGGTAAAGGTTTTGGCGCTTCCTGGAGTTTTACAAAGCGCACTTTTAAGGGTTGCTTATCAATGGGTGTCAGCTCAGGTGCTTTCATCTGGCTGACCGCATATAACACACCCACATGCCCAATCAGTACAGCCGCCACGATAGAGATGACTTTCTTTTTCATCTGATTCGGCGGTGTAGGCATTTGGGGCGCAGCAACTTGACTCATTAAATCTATTACCTTGAGGAGATGATGTGGAACAAACTATCAAGCTCATCGGTTAGCACAATTAAAGTATGCCAATAATAAATGAGAAGTGTTTTCATTTGCAACCGCTAATCCTACCTTTAACTGACTTTTTTGCATCAAAACAAAAAAGGCACACTAAAAGTATGCCTTTTTAAAACTCAATGCAAGTCTTATTGGAACACGACAGTCTTGTTGCCATCGACAATAATACGGTCTTCCAAATGCCATTTTACCGCACGGGCCAATACATTACGTTCCACGTCCTGACCGAGTTCACGTAACTGCTCAACGGTAAAGTCATGGTTCACACGCTCCACATCCTGCTCGATGATCGGACCTTGATCCAGATCCGCAGTGACATAGTGCGCAGTTGCACCGATCAGCTTCACGCCTTTTTCATAGGCCTGTTTGTACGGATTGGCACCTACGAAAGCTGGCAGGAAAGAATGGTGAATGTTGATCACTTTCATTTCCCACTTGCTGACAAATTCTTCATCCAGAATCTGCATATAACGCGCCAGCACCAACAGGTCATTGCCCTGCATCAACTGGTCGATTTCTGCATAAGCTTCAGGTTTGTTATCTTTGGTCACCGGCACGACTTCGAATGGAATACCAAAGTTTTCAACTGCTTCGCGTAAAGTCTCGTGATTCGACACCACTTTGGTAATTTCACAAGGTAGGCCACCACGCGCATGACGCCATAACAGCTCAAGCAAGGCATGATCGACTTTAGACACCAAAATACCGACTTTTTTCACGTCACTCACCAGAGCCAGACGCCATTGCATGCCATAGCGTTCTGCCACATTCGCTGCAAAAGTCTGGGTAATACTTTCTTTGCGACTTTGCAGATTATCGAGTTCAAATTCAACGCGCATGAAGTAACGTCCGCCCTGCGCTGCTGTCGCATATTGGTCAAGCGCAGTAATGTTGGCACCTTGATGATACAAGAAGCTCGAAACAGCCTGCACGATGCCCGGCTTGTCTTCACAAGTAATCAATAAACGTGCGGTGTTAGCAGTCGTCATATTCATGTTGGTTTAAGTCACTAATCAGTTAAATTAAAAAATAAGCCGAGTATTCTAGCGCGTTTCTTGGATATTCTGAATAGTTTGTTCAGATTCAGAATCTTTAGACGACGACAGGCTGGCAAAAAGTTCCGAAGAGCCCAAACTACTCAATAAACCTTCATAGGTTTGACGACTTTCACCACGTAAATACGCCCCTTCCAAGAATACCATTTGACGGAGTGCCTGCCAGACCCATTTTTCTTCCAGCGTATTGGAATCGGTCAGATGACCCGACATATACAGGAAATTGGTCCAGTTGGTCAGTACAATCCACAGGTTAATGATCAGTGCTTCAATTTCTGAATCGGTCATGTCCATCAGGCCTGCATTAACAAAGCCTTTATAAATTTTCTGGCCCTGCTGCATCACCTGACCGGCAAAGCGCGGATACATCTTGCGAAAATCTTCGTTATTTTCCACCAGATGATAGACATCACGATGCAGGAAACGATAAGCCCATAACTGGCTGCTCAGCACCTGAAAATAATGCACCTTATCATTGGCATCCAGCGCACGGTCATCCGGCAGCGCCAGCATTTCCAAGGTCTGGTGCTGGTACTGTTCCATCAATTCTTTAATAATTTCATTTTTATTGCGGAAATGATAATACAGGTTACCCGGGCTCATGCCGAGTTCAGCCGCAATGTGATTGGTGGTTACCGATCGTTCGCCACGCTCGTTAAACAGCTGCAAACTGAGCTGCAAGATACGCTCTTTAGTTTTTAAGGTTTTGGTTTGGGACATCCTAAAATAACCATTCAGTTCATGCATTAGCAGGCTAACACACAAAGTTACTTGACTAATTAGAGTATTTGCTCTAAAAATTAATTAATCGATTTTTGAATAATGGTAGTGCGGCATGAACAGTCACACAAAAACAACATCAATGACACCACATTTTTTTGATAGCCAATATTTGAATGAAGTCTTGGCGCAACAAAAACACGCTTACTTACACTACCCTCTGCCGACTGCAAAGGAACGTATCGATCGTTTAGCTCGACTTAAGCGTATCTTAGTTAAGTATCAAGATCAATTTGCTGATGCAATTAATCAGGACTATGGTAACCGTTCAATCGGGGAAACCAAGATTGGTGAACTGCTCACCTGTCTGGAACATATCAAATATTACAGCAAAAACCTGACCCGATGGATGAAACCTTCCAAGCGTCATGTCGGCATTATTCATCAGCCGGCTAAAGCCTGGGTACAATATCAGCCTTTAGGCGTGGTTGGGATTATCGCACCATGGAACTATCCGCTGTTGTTGTCGATTGGCCCCCTGATTTGCGCACTGGCGGCCGGCAACCATGCCATGATCAAAATTTCTAGTGCATCCGCTGCTTTTGGTGAAGTTCTGGAAAAAGCCCTGGCTGAAGCCTTCCCTAAAGAATTGGTCGCTGTGGTGAATGGTGGCGGTGTGATTTCAGATGCTTTCTGTCGTTTGCCTTTCGATAAACTGATTTTCACCGGCTCAACTGCAGTCGGTAAAACCGTCATGGCAGCCGCTGCCGAAAATCTGGTGCCGGTGATTCTGGAACTGGGCGGTAAATCGCCAGTACTGGTGCATCCATCGATTGATCTGCGCGATGTCGCGCAGCGGATTGCGGTGGGCAAACTCTGGAATGCCGGTCAGACCTGTGTAGCGCCAGACTATATGTTCCTGCCTCTCGGAAAAACTGCCGAGTTCATTGATCACTTTAAAGCCTGTGTCGAAAGCATGTATCCGGATATCACCCATAATCAGGATTACACCTCGATTATTAATGTCAAACAATATAACCGTCTGCAAGGCTATCTGGATGATGCGCGTGAACAGGGTGCGCAAGTCATTGAAATTAATCCGCGTAGTGAAAACTCGGCTGATCTGCGCAAGATTGCACCGACCATCGTGACCAATGTCACCCCGATGATGCAGATCATGCAGCATGAAATCTTTGGCCCACTGTTACCGATCATGGAATATGATCAAATTGACGATGTCATCGACTTTATTAATAGCCGTCCACGTCCACTTGCTTTATACTACTTCGACTTTGATCAGGCGCGTGCCGATTATGTCGCACAGCGTACCCATTCAGGGCATTTCGGGCAAAATACGGTACTGACCCATGTTGCGCAGGACGATCTACCATTTGGGGGTGTCGGTGCATCAGGTATGGGTAAATACCATGGCCCAGAAGGCTTCTTCAGTTTGTCGCATGAACGCTCAGTAATGTCGAATCCAAAGCTGTACAGCTTGAAATACATTCTGCCACCGTTCAATAAACCGATTCACAAGCTGATTTCGAAGACACTTCTCCGCTAAATGATCAAGGCATGAGCTATCGATATAGTTCGTGCCGCGTTTTGACGAAAATCGCTTGTCTTTTAAGCGCATTTTTGATATAAAACGCCCCTTGAATGATTTCAATCCGTTTATTTTTGACTGGCCATACAGATTTGCTGTTGGCTAAATCAATGGAGTTACACCATGTCTAAGGTTTGCCAAGTTACCGGCAAGCGTCCAGTCGTTGGTAACAACGTCTCACACGCCAACAACAAAACTAAGCGCCGGTTCGAGCCGAACCTGCACCACCACCGTTTCTGGTTAGAAAGCGAAAAACGTTTTGTACGTCTTCGTTTAACCACTAAAGGTATGCGTATTATCGACAAATTGGGCATTGAAAAGGTTGTTGCTGACCTACGTGCTCAAGGTCAAAAGATCTAAGGAGTCTGAACCATGCGTGATAAAATTCGCTTAGTTTCTTCAGCTGGTACAGGTTATTTCTATACCACGACTAAGAACAAACGTACTATGCCGGAAAAAATGGAAATCAAAAAATTTGATCCAAAAATCCGTCAACACGTAATCTTCAAAGAAGCTAAAATCAAATAATTTTAGTTTCTTTAAAAAAACGACCTTCGCGGGTCGTTTTTTTTGCACTTTTTTTATCCGGCTTGATAAACTTTCTGCATGTTTTGGCACTTTTTGTGCTTATTTCCCAGCAAACCTAGCTAAAGGAGTATTTAGTGCCACATGACGTAGAGCTCATTATATTACTGGCTGTTGGTTTTGGCTTAGCTTTGGTCTTTGGCTATCTCGCTGCACGGCTACGTCTCCCCCCTTTGATCGGCTATCTCATTGCCGGCATTCTGATTAGTCCCCACACGCCCGGTGTGGTCGGTGATATTCATCTGGCCAACCAGTTGGCAGAATTAGGCGTCATGTTCCTGATGTTTGGCGTCGGAATGCATTTTTCCCTAAACGATCTGATGCAGGTACGCCGGATTGCCCTGCCTGGTGCGATTTTACAGATTGCAGTTGCCACCTTGCTCGGAGTCGGAGTTTCGATGCTGTGGGGCTGGAGCTTTGGTGCAGCGCTGGTCTTCGGCCTAAGCCTGTCCTGTGCCAGTACCGTGGTTCTACTCAAAGCCCTTGGTGATCGTGGCCTGCTCGATTCGATCAATGGCCGGATTGCTGTTGGCTGGTTGCTGGTCGAAGATCTGGTCATGGTATTGGCACTGGTACTGTTACCTGCCACTGCGGTGCTTTTAGGTGGGCAGGCGCTGGAAGGCGCAAGCGATGAGAATATCTGGCTCACCTTAGGTATTACCCTGCTCAAAGTCGCAGGCTTTATTGCCTTCATGCTGATTATTGGTAAACGCTTGATTCCGATGATCATACAGGTGGTGGCACGTCTGGGTTCACGTGAGCTGTTTACCTTAACAGTGGTGGCTGCTGCCGTCTCGATTGCCTTTGGTGCCTATGAAATCTTTGGCGTGTCGATGGCACTGGGTGCTTTCTTTGCCGGGATGGTGGTGAAAGAATCTGATTTCAGTCATCGTGCCGAAGAAGAAACCTTGCCACTGCGTGAAATTTTCTCGATTTTATTCTTTGTTTCCGTCGGTATGCTGTTTGATCCGCGCATTTTGCTGGAACAACCCTTACATGTACTGGCAGTGGTCGGGATTATCATGATTGGTAAGACGATTGCTGCGATGGCACTGGTACTGTTCTTCCGTTATCCGATCAATACCGCCTTGACCGTCGGTGCTTCTCTGGCACAGATTGGTGAGTTCTCCTTTATTTTGGCTGCACTCGGTGTTTCGCTCAACCTGCTTTCGCTGGAAGGTCAAAACCTGATTCTGGCAGGTGCCTTAATTTCGATTACGCTTAACTCCTTTATCTTTTCCGCGATTGAGCCGGTACAGAAATGGATTCGGGAACGCTCGACTCTGGCCCGCTTACTGGAACGCAGTGGTGACCCTCTGGCAATGTTACCGGATGAAGTCTCACAGGATTACCTGCGCGATCAGGTGGTCATTATTGGCCATGGTGAGGTGGGACGTCGCATTACCCGCTCATTGATGGAAGAAAATATCAAGGTGGTGATTGCCGAAGAAAACCGTGACATCGTCGAAAATCTACGTGAAAAAGGTATTGCTGCGGTGTCTGGCGTAGCCACTGAAGCTGGCGTACTGATTCAGGCACACATTCAACATGCGCGCTTACTGGTCATTTCGCCTATGGATATCATCGATATTCATAAAATTGTCGACATTGCCAAGACCTTGAATCCACAAATTCAGGTACTGGTCTGTGCGGAAAGCAAGGAAGAAGCTGAAGCCATTCGTCGGGATAATATCGGTGCGGTTTATTATGCCAAAGAAGAAATGGCAAAAAATATGAGCAATCATATTTTGAACCAGATTGAGATCGCGCATCAGCATACGCCTTCTCATTAAAGTTTTTCTTTTAATCAACACCAAATAAAAAAGTTGCCGGATCTGGCAACTTTTTTTATGGACATCAATATATCTCTGAGCCAAAGATTTTATTAACACACTGGCTTCAGACTGCTCACGACTTAAATTTTAAAATACTGATTTTTCATCTTCATTTCAAATGAACGTTTTTATGGTACTTAAAATCTGCCTAATTTAATAACCTATAAAACTCAAAAAGCACACCGATAGTGTGCTTTCTAAATAAATTTCAACAATTAACTCATATACTTTGGTTCTTCATCCACAACTTCAGCCTGCCACTCATTGACCTGCTGTTCCAGCAAACCATAGAGTGCTGCCTGAATCATCTGTTGCGCAATCACGGGCGTCTGCTCTCCAAGTAGAGCTTTCACCTCATCATTAAATTGAATCATGACCAAAGGCTGTTTATGTGAGCCTGCATTGCGTAGAGCCAACGCGCCACCTTCAAGTTGAACGAGTTCTAAAATCGCGTCTTGATTACCAAATAAATCTTTCAACTGTTCTATAGACATATATCCTCCATGTTCAACATGGTGGCAAAGCGCCGGGTGCACTTTGCATCATTAGAGTAATTGATATAGGGTTAAAAATTGCAATTTCAAGTACAGCCGATCCGATTAAAATTCAATCATCTCATTACGAAAACCATCAATTAATTGCGTCAGGTCACGATGCCACTCCCTCAATATAGCAATATCAGGTAACCATGCTTGTGGAGACTGTGTGACTTTAATGATGAGATTTGAGGAGGTTTCGTCTTCAGGTTCTGGGGTACTTGGTTCGGGCGCATACTGGCACAGACGATAAGCACGTTTCAGTTCCGCAATGAAACCGCTCTTGGACAAATGTTGCAATACCGCCACTTCTGGCGAAATCTGGCCTTTGGCCGCCATCAGTTCTTCGATCGATTTTAGCGTCGGATGAGGATCATTCAGGCGATAGTAACGCACCAGTTCCTGTAAAAATGCTAACAAAGCACCATGCAAATGAAACACAGTTGCTTCACGTTGTGCCTGAGCCTGTTGTACATGTTCGGTTTGCTCTGCTTGCTGGCAGGATAGACGGGCGAAATACAGTTTTTGATTGGTACGGTCCGCATGATAGCGAGCAACACGGGTCATCGAGATTTCCTAAGGTTTAAAACAAATTTTGGCTTTTATAAAGTAAAAGGTTCGCCTGCATTTCGCAATCAAAAGATGTTCGGACTGAATCCATCCAGCACTGAAATTCAGAGCATTGAGCTGATTGAACAGCTACGGCAATGCTAAATTTCGACCATAAAAAAGGAGCCTATCAAGTGCTCCTTTTTTGAGTTTAAGCCTGAGGCTTATCTTCTGCGGCTTTCACGCGGATCCCATGTCCGTGCAGGCGTAAAGTGTTCAGGCCTTTAATGGCTTTGACTGCTTCACGGCCATGTGGCATTTCTACAAAAGCAAAACCTTTTGATTTGCCTGTTGCTGCATCAAGCACCAAAGTACAGGTCTCCACTGTGCCATATTCCTGGAACAGTTTCAGCAATTCGGCTTCTGTGACCGTACGTTCTAAATTACGAACTAAAATTTTCATCTTACAACCTTAAGAAGATAGGCAAAAAATATCAAAAAGTACGCGCCTACTCTACTTTTTGCATGAAACAACTTTGCTATAGTTTAATCGAGATCAATCCCAAAATCTAAATTAATCGACTTGCGTTCAATCAGGGCACTTTTTACCGTTTGCTGCCGGGTCTTGTAATGGGTTTCTGTGGTGCATAAATGCCGGGTGAGATCATTCAGGAAATAACTTTCGACTTTACGCCCCTGCTCATCGACCGTTTCCCGCGCCCAATGATTCAGGTTCTGTTTGGTCAGAATTAATTCATTTTTTGCCCGGGTCAACGCCACATACAGCACACGACGTTCTTCTTCGACATCATCAAAATCACCTTGAGCACGCGCATGCGGATAATTCCCCGGCGTCACATTGGCTACATAACAGACATTTTGCTCGGTGCCTTTGGCCGAGTGAATGGTGATTAAGGTCACCACATCATGATCCGACTGGCGCTCGATTTCCGAGATTGACACCGGATCCAGTACATATTCCTCTAAAAACTCACTCAGCTGCGAATGCTTGGAGGCCAGCTGTTTGACCAGTTCAAAATCACTCTGGCGACGTGGCCAATCCTTTTTATAGTTTTCCGCCAACTGCGATTCAATCGCCTGAATCGCAAGACCGACACAGGCTTGCACTTCGCCTTTGAGCACACTCATCTGCTGCATGATCAGAATGGTTTCTAATGGTATCTTGCCAAATTTTTCCAAATTATCTGCAATAGCTTCCATTTCCGGTTCAGCCAATAACTGCTGCGATAGCTTACTGGCACCCACATCACCAACACCATTCCACAGGGTCAAGAAACGCATCCAGGCGATATCATCCAGCGGATTGGCGACTACGCGCAGCATGCTGAGCAAATCTTTGACATGCGCCGTTTCCAGCAGCTTCATGCCACCAATAAAGCGATACGGCACATTAGCCGCGATACAGGCTGCCTCAATATGCCGTGCGGCAAAACTGGAACGAACCAGCACCATATGCTCGCCCCACTTACTACCTTGCAGATAATGACGCTCTTTAATATCAATCGCGATCCATTTGGCTTCATCAAACTCATTCGGGAAAATATGCATGCGCGGCTTTACACCTTCTCCGCGATACGCTTCCAGACGTTTGTCATATTTGATTTCAGACTGATCGAGCAGCCAGTTGGACAGATCCAGAATTTCCTGGGTCGAGCGGTAGTTTTTTTCTAATTTAAAAATCTGCGCATCTGGCACACGTTCTTTGAAATGGTGAATATTTTCAAAGTCTGCACCACGAAAGCCATAAATCGACTGCGCATCATCACCGACACAGAACAGGCTGATCCGGTCTTTGAGTGGCTCCAGCAAAGCCCATTGCAAAGGATTGGTATCCTGCATTTCATCGACTAGCATATGCCGGCAGATCGAAGCGACATAGTCGACCAGACCTTCGGACTGTGCCAGCGCCGTGGCAACTACCGCCAGAATATCGTCATAGTCCAGAAAGCTGCGCGCCTGCTTACGTGCTTCGTATTCTTTCATGATTTCGGCAATCTGGTCTTTGAGAGCCAGATATTCCGGCATCTGTTTTTCCAGTGCTAGACTGAGCTTTTGCCGGGTATTCCGTGCAAAAGAATACAGATCACATAGTTCCTGAGGCTTAGGTAAATGATTGGGGTTTTTCTTGTCATCACGACCGCGAATCAGGCGAAACATCATCAGCTGGTCATCACGATCAATAATCGAAAACTGTTCAAGGCCAAAAGCTTTCGGAATACGGCGCAGCAGATACATACAGAAGGTATGAAAGGTCGAGGCTCGCAGCCCCTTGGCTTGTCCACCGAGTGCCAGTTCGACACGCGCCACAATTTCACTGGCTGCCCGGCGGGTAAAGGTCAGAATTTGAATCTGGTTGGCAGGCACGCCCTGTTCAATCAAGTAAGCTGCGCGTGCCACGATGGTTTTGGTTTTGCCACAACCTGCCCCGGCCAGCACCAAACTGTGTTTTGCTTCTGTAGTCGCTGCTTGCTTTTGTTGGGGATTTAATTCATCAATCAGGGTGGCTAAACTCATTTTCACTCATCATTTTGTGGATGTATGTAGTTTAACAGATCGCTTCCAGAATTATGGCTTTTCAGTTGTCCTGAAACTGTCTCCAATTTTATTTCCTGATTTGATATTAGCTAACGACAGGGCGTGCTGGATTACAGGAGAGAGAAATACTTTCACTCTGTCAAAAGATTTTTAACTATCTCAGTGACAGCTTTCTCCAAGTTCATTTCTGCATTTTTTAATGCTTCTTCCAGACTATAATCTGGCGGATTAATCCCAACAATCTGGCTAAATCCTGACTCAAACAAATCCTCAATCCCTTCACCGACTAGACCCGCAAAAGCGATTACCGGTTTATTAAATTTCCTGGCGAGCTGTGCTACCCCAAAAGGGGTCTTGCCCAAAGATGTTTGACTATCAATTTTACCTTCACCGGTCAGGACATAATCTGCTTGCGCTATTTTCTTACTCAGTTGAACCTGTTCAATCATCAGTTCCACCCCGGACCGAATAGAGGCAGCGGTGAATGCCATTAAACCAAAACCCAGCCCACCGGCTGCACCCGCACCTGCCACATGACGATGATCATGGCCAATCTGCCGAGCAACCACATCGGCAAAATGACCGAGGTTTTGATCTAACTGCTTGACGATTTCAGGGTTTGCACCTTTCTGTGGCCCAAATATATTTGAGGCACCATTTGACCCACACAGCGGATTGTTGACATCTGATGCAATGATTATTTCAGTATCTGCTAAACGTGAATCAAGTTCGGATAAATCCATTGATTTGACCAGATCTAAGTTTCCACCACAGACCTGAATTGACTCACCCGCATGATTTAGAAACCGTACACCCAGTGCTTGCAGCATGCCCGCACCCGCATCATTGGTGACACTGCCACCTAGCCCAATGATGATTTTTTTCACACTCAAATCCAATGCCTGTTTGATCATTTCTCCTGTGCCATAAGTTGAAGTGAGCATCGGATTACGCTTTTCTGCTGCAAGCAAATGTATGCCATTGGCTTTGGCCATTTCAATCACGGCAGTCTGGCCTGCATCAACCATCCCCCAATAGGTCTGGATACGTTGCTCAGGCAGTGGTCCGGTCACTTCACATGCAATACTTTGCCCCTTTAAACTTGAAATCAATGCATCGACCGTGCCTTCACCGCCATCAGCCATTGGCACATGAATGATATGGGCATCCGGAATGAAGTTCTGGATACCGCGTTGCATGGCCTGACAAGCCTGTGCAGCAGACATACTTTCTTTAAACGAGTCAGGAGCAAGCACAAAGGTGAGCGGCATGGTGTGATCTTTTATCCACAAATGAAGTCTAAATTGTGGATAAATCCAGCACTATCCACAAGTCTTTATTTCCAGCCCAGTTCAATTGCAGTTATCTCATTAACTAAGGTTTGATTTAAAGATTCTGGCATTTTACTGGTGGTTTGAGAAACCGGAATATATCCTGCCATCAGCTCCGCCCTGGCTTGCGGAAATAAGGGTTGCTGATCTGGAAATGCATAACCCAGCGGATAAATCGGTTGGCCTGTCGCTAAATCATATTTATCCGAGGCGCCAAAGGCATGCAGTAATTCATGCACCAATACAATTTTATTCTGTTCAGTCTGTTGCTTGGATGCAAATAGATTCACCGAACCAATCCGGCCTTTTTGCAAGGCGGTTGAATGCTTTAATTGCTTGGTCTGCGCAGGATCATAGTAATTTAAAAATAAAGTCACATTGGCTGAAGGATCTGAACTCTGTTGTTGTTTCCAGGCATAGAACCGGAATTTTAAACTCCATAAAACTGTATTGATGAGCGAAGCCTGCTCAGGGACTTTGGGTGGTAGAACTTGAAGCTCACGGCCTAAATTAAAATAAAAATAAGTCGGCTGTCCGCGATACTGCTGAGCTGTTTTTTCCAGATATTCCCTTGCTCCATTCAAGTCCTGCCTCGACAGTTGCTGGATATATTGCTGTGTGGTCGGTAATCCATCGGCATTAATCGGATGCAGCAAAACAATAATTGGCTTTGACCAGTTCTGGTTTTGATCACGATAGGCATTAACTGCGACAATCAATAAGATGATTAATAAAATCAGAATCCGAATCTTTTTCCACATGACCCCAAATCAACCTTGATTATTGTTTTTAAAATGAAGATACATCATAAATAAAAAATGCCGACTTTCGTCAGCATTTTTTTGAATCTTAGAGTTTAGGCCTCAACCCATTTTCCGTCCTGATAAACCAGAGACCATTTGGTTTGCTTGCCTTCTGCAGTTTCCGAACCAATATATTGTGACTGGTTCTTACGGCTAAATTTTACCAGAGTTGGATTCCCTTCCGGGTCTACATCGGGTGCCTGCAAGATAAACTGATACTTTGGATCAAGCTGGTCGGCAACAGAACGAATCTCGGCCACTTTCGGTGCACGGGTTTCACGCACTTTCGGGAACTTGCTTGCCGCCAGGAATAAACCGGCTGCACCGTCACGCAGTACAAAGAAATCGTCATGCTTGGCAGAACGTAAATGCTCCATCTTGATCGGATCCACACGTGGAGGCGCAGGCTGACCGCTCTTTAAGACTTTACGGGTATTGTCACAGCTGGTACAGGCAAAATACGGACCAAAACGACCCGTCTTCAGCTGCATTTCACCATCACACTTGTCGCATGGGATACTCGGGCCATCATAGCCTTTAATTTTGAACTCACCTTCTTCAAGTTCAAAACCACTACAGTCCGGGTTATTCCCACAGATATGCAGTTTACGGCCGCCATCAATCACATAGCTGTCCATGGCAGTTTCACAGATCGGACAACGCTTCTTCGACATCAGGTCAGCAGTTTCCGCAGCCTCATCATCAGATAATGCAGCCAGAGACTCAACTGGTGTCAGGTTCAAGGTTCCTTTACAACGCTCTTTCGGCGGTAGGTTATAGCCTGAACAACCCAAGAATACGCCTGTGGTTCCGGTACGAATCTGCATTGGACGGTCACATTCTTTACAGTGTACTGCATCCACTTCTACAGGCTGATTGCGGCGCATACCGTTCTCACCCTGCGCCGTAGTCAAACGTTGCTTAAAATCGCCATAGAAGCTGTCTAATAACTCTTTCCAGTTACGCTCACCATCTGCTACTTTATCCAGCTGACCTTCAAGATCTGCGGTAAAGGCATAGTTCATCAGATTACTAAAATTTTCATCCAGACGATCGGTAACGATCTCACCCATCTTCTCGGCATAGAGACGACGGTTATCCAGTTTCACATAACCACGATCCTGAATGGTCGAGATAATCGCAGCATAGGTCGATGGACGGCCAATGCCTTTTTTCTCGAGTTCTTTCACCAGTGAGGCTTCAGTAAAACGTGCCGGTGGCTTGGTGAAATGTTGAGATGGATCAAGTTTCTCAAGTTTAAGCACTTCACCGACTTTGACCGCAGGCAATAAAATATCGTCATCGGCTTTATTGGCACCACGCACGCGGGTAAAGCCATCAAAGACCAAGGTACGGCCTTTGGCTTTCAGTTCTACGCCATTGGCATCCACCAAAATGGTAGAAGACAAATATTCTGCCGGAGTCATCTGACAGGCAACAAACTGGCGCCAGATCAAGTCATAGAGGCGCTGTGCATCACGCTCAACACCCACTAGGCTGTCGCCTTTTAAGCCAACCATAGATGGACGAATGGCTTCATGCGCTTCTTGCGCACCGGCTTTATTGCCATAACGGTTCGGCTTGGCAGGCAAATATTTCTCGCCAAACTCCGATTCGATATGGCCACGCACCATATTCACCGCATCATCACTCAAGAATGTCGAGTCGGTACGCATATAGGTAATGAAACCGGCTTCATACAGGCGCTGCGCCAGCATCATGGTTTTCTTCACAGAAAAACCGAGACGGGTACTGGCTGCCTGTTGTAGCGTTGACGTGATATACGGCGCACTTGGATTAACCTTGGTTGGCTTATCTTCACGTGCAGAAACCGTATAATCAGCATCTTTGATCAGGTTTAATAAGGCATCAGTTTCGGCTTTATTGCGTAGCTTGAGCGTCTTGCCATTTTGCTTGACCGCTTCGAGACGAATATCATCTTTTTTTGATTTGGTATCGGCAAACAACTGCCAGTATTCTTCAGGAATGAAGGCACGAATTTCACGTTCACGCTCGACCACTAGCTTCACCGCAACCGACTGTACACGACCGGCTGACAGACCACGCGCAATCTTTTCCCAAAGCAATGGCGAAATCATAAAGCCCACGACACGATCCAGGAAACGGCGTGCCTGCTGTGCATTGACTTTATTGGTATCCAGACGTGACGGATGCTTAAAGGCATCCTGAATCGCGTTTTTGGTAATTTCGTTGAAGACCACACGTTGATAACGCGAATCATCACCACCGATGACTTCTTTTAAATGCCAGGCAATCGCCTCTCCTTCCCTGTCCATATCCGTTGCCAGATAGACTTCATCGACTTGCGATGCCAGTTTTTTCAGTTCGGCAACCACATGTTCTTTGCCAGGAAGGACTTCGTATTTGGCTTTCCAGTCATGTTCCGGATCGACACCCATGCGGTTAATCAACGCATTCTGTGATTTTTCAGCTTTTTCTGCATCCGTCAGTTTGGTACGTGTCGCCGGTTTTTTCTCTGTCGATTTTGCAGAACCGCCTGTCGGCAAGTCACGCACATGACCCACTGATGATTTTACGATGTAGTTCGGACCAAGGTACTTATTGATTGTTTTCGCTTTTGCAGGCGACTCCACAATCACTAGGGCACGCTTGCTTCCAGCGTCGGGAGACTTCGCTGTGCTGCTTTTTGATGTGGACCGAGGAGCGTTCGCCATAATTAACCGTTAATCCTGTTTATTTCTAAATTAAAGTTCAGCCAAAGCGTGTAACAGCGCTTTGATGTCGTCGAGTTGGGTCGCTCTTAAATCAGCTTCTTCATCCCAATACACGCCGACACAGTTGGCCTGCATATCAATAGCATAAATGCCTTTTAATGCAATGGGAAAATCTTTAAATTTCTCATCACCCTGCACGATTTCGAGTTTATTATCGACAACACGGGCGCGCATCAAGGGCAAACGCGCATCTGGCATCAGCACACTGTAGTACGCGACCATACTGGCACGACTTTCAGTCGCCTTCGGGATTTTGGTCCAGTCCGGTGCCACCACCAGACGTGGATGCAAACCCATTTTACGGGCTTTGTCACGCATCAGGCCCAAGGCTTTTTCTCGGGGGCTCACGCGCAACCCGAAAATCGACCCTATGACGAAAATGATGATGACCACCGTCACCCAGATTCCAGTGTTTTCCATAGTTCAACCTTTATGTTCTATTATTAGAGTTGCATAAGCACAATATAAAACGCAAGTTTGCACGATAAAATTAATTCAGGAACATTTCATGACTATATAAAATTTCGTGACCATTCCAGTAAATATAACCTTTCTCGATCAACTCCTTCAGCAGCAAGCGGATGTCCGATTTTGGAAATAACTGTTCCAGTAAATCACGCAGCTCATAAATGTCTTTGGGTTTATCGCCCTGCAATTCACGCAGTTTACGCGCCACTTCCAGTTGTACCGGATCGATCCGGCCAAAGTTCTTGAACAGGTCTTGCTGTGCCGACTGGATTGGTGACTTGAGTATTTCAGATTCAACTGGAGCTTCTTCTGCCTTCAGTTGGGAAATGACCTGATCCAGTTTTGGATTTTCAACCGGGCTTTGTTCATCCAGATTGAGTTGCAGCCATTGTTTCAAAACTTTTTTGCGGAAGCTGATTTGCTCATCATAGCGTTTGACGATTTTCAGGTTAATCAACATGCCGACCACATGCTGAGCTTTTACCGGCATCACTTGCAGAATATTCGCCACTGAGTTTTTTAGGGTTTCCACCGTATTCGGTTTGCCGCTCATTTTCCCTAACGCATCACAGTATTTTTTCACCAGTTGCAAGGCAGGTTTGTTCTTGATGGTATCCAGACTCGGAAGATGATTTTTAGGTTGATCGGTTGGAATGTTTGTCTCATCAGGCTGAATCTGAATTAGGTGACACGGAATATCAGAAGCTTGCAGCATCTGCTGCAACATCTCGCAGCTGTCCATCGCCGAGATCAATTCAACCTCGGTTTCCGGCTCCAGTAGCGCCATAAGCTGACCGACAATGACCGCATATTCATATTCTTTTTGTGGCGATTCAGGCGTGTCCAGTACCACCACCTGACCACTGCTAATCCAGCCGGCAAGCTCGGTTAAATCCTCTAAGGAGAATTCAAATTTTCCGGCACAGCTAAACAGATATAAAGTCGAATAATGCGCCACAATCTCACGCATTAACTTGGCTGTAGGGAAATTATTTTCGAGGTCGAGTAGAACAACTTTTGGGTGCATGGGATGCAATTCCGGAATGTACCTGAGAGCCGGTATTAGAGTAGGAAGTGAGTGAAAGGTCAAATAATTTTATGGCTGAATGGGTGCAGCCCTGTTTCGGCAGAGGGCCAAACTGCATTTTATGAAATGCCGGCAAGAAATCTGTTTGCAAGCGCGAATGTTTGTTTTCAACAGGAAAATTCTTTTGCACTTGATCATCGCGTTGCACTTTATTACTTTTATATGCGTGTTTAAGGCAATTTAAAAGCCCATTCAAAACAAAAATACTTCTCTTTTTATCATCTTATAGATTGACTCATTTTTATTTTTCAATAAAAAACCCTTAGATCAGCTAAGGGTTATTGTTGATTAAATCATTGGTTGCAAATTAATAATGCGGTGGTCGGTCTGCAACCGGATCAAATTCTGCTATGCCTTCAGACAGATCTGAAGACTCAACACGTTGATATAACAGCGTCATTTGCTTTTTCAGGTCAGCAATTTCCAGGGTCTGTTTGGCCACCTGATCATTCAACTGTTCAACTAAATCGTCTAAAAATGCAATTCGCACTTGCAAATCTTCAATGGGTGCGGAAAATGACGCCTGATCATTTAGATTTTGTTGTTTAGTCATTTAAAGTCCTCATTGGGGATTTCAGGAAACATTATGGCCTATATTACCCTTAGGGATGTCCAACTTGCGTTTGGTGGACCCGCCCTGCTCGACGGCGCGAATTTTAACTTGGAACGCGGCGAACGAGTGTGTTTGATTGGCCGTAATGGTGAGGGTAAGTCTACCTTACTTAAGCTGATTGAAGGAAGTTTACTGCCTGACAACGGCGAAGTTTCATTACAAAACGGCATTACCATTTCCATGCTGGCGCAAGATGTACCGATGGATTCAGGTAAAGTGGCTGATATCGTGGCAGATGGCGCTGGTGAAGCGTCAGAAGTTCTGCGTGCTTATCATGCTGCCAGTGAAGCTTGTGTACTAGGTGACATGGACGCCTGTGATCGTATGGGCAACCTGCAACACAAAATGGATCAGCTGGATGGCTGGGCCCTGGAAACCAAGGTCAATTCGATTTTAAGCAAAATGGGCCTGGACCCGAATGCAGATCTTGCCAATTTGTCTGGTGGTCGTAAACGTCGTGTCTTGCTAGCACGTGCTTTACTTACCCAACCTGATGTCCTGTTACTCGACGAACCGACTAACCATTTAGACGTTGAAAGTATCGAATGGCTGGAAAAATTCCTGCTCGATCAAAATAATTTGACCCTATTGTTCATTTCGCATGACCGTGCCTTTGTCGATAGCATTGCTACCCGTATTGTTGAACTGGATCGTGGTCAACTGCGTAGTTATGAAGGTAACTATTCACGTTATCTAGACCTGAAAGCCCAGCAAATGGAAGCTGAAGAAAAGCAAAATGCGCTGTTCGATAAAAAGCTGGCTGAGGAAGAAGTCTGGATCCGTCAAGGGATTAAAGCCCGTCGTACCCGTAACGAAGGTCGTGTCCGTGCCCTAAAAGCATTACGTGAAGAATCTAGAGCACGTCGTTCGCAACAAGGTAAAGTGACGATGGCGACTCAGGATGCCAACCGTTCCGGCAAACTGGTGTTTGAAATTGAGAACCTGAGTGTGAAATTCGGTGACAATGCACCGATCATCAACAACTTCTCTGCACTTGTCCTCCGTGGCGACCGTATCGGTCTGGTCGGTGATAACGGTGTCGGTAAAACTACCCTCATTAAAGCCATTCTGGGCGAGCTAGAACATGGCGGTACGGTGAAGACCGGTACGCAGTTAGAAGTGGCCTATTTCGACCAGCTCCGTAATGCGCTGGATCTGGAAAAATCTGTTAAAGATAACGTCTCAGAAGGTTCTGACCACGTGGATGTGAATGGTAACCGTCGTCATATCTATAGTTATTTACAAGACTTCCTGTTCTCGCCGGAGCGTGCACGTACCCCAGTCAAAGCTTTGTCTGGTGGTGAGCGCAACCGTATCCTGTTGGCGAAACTGTTACTCAAGCCATCGAATCTGATTGTGATGGATGAGCCAACCAACGACCTGGATATGGTGACTTTAGAGTTACTGGAAGAGATGCTGGGTGGCTACAAAGGCACCCTGCTGTTGATCTCGCATGACCGTGCCTTTATGGACAACGTGGTAACATCCACTTGGGTCTTTGATGGTAAGGGCAATATTGACGAATATGTTGGCGGTTATCAGGATTATCTTGAACAACGTCCGGATCAAACCGTGGTTGACCAAAAAAGTGCCGTGAAAAAAGCCATAGCCAAAGCAGAAGCCGAGGCGGCACCGGTCGCTGCCAAAAAAGTTAAGCTTAGCTACAAGGACCAGCGTGCACTCGAGCAACTTCCTGCTGAAATGGAAGCACTGGAAAAAGAGCAGGCCGAGATCAACGCACAACTGGCTGATGGCTCTTTATTTGTGACTGATTCCGATAAAGCATTGAAACTTTCTAACCGTTTATCCGAAATTGATGAGCTGTTACTGGAAAAATTAGAGCGTTGGGAAGAACTGGACAACCTAAGTAACGGCTAAATATTCCCCGAGCTTTTACTAAAGCATCTGTATTCGTACAGATGCTTTTTTATTTCAATAATCTTCTCTGTTAGACTGCATTTAATCTTTTGGCCCTAAATTGTTTTATGAGTACTCAGCCTGCATATCAACCCGGTGAATTTCAATGGTCATTCCTGTTACCTCAATATTGGGGCAAATGGCTAGGCATTATTTTCCTGATGATTCTGGCGATCTTACCTTGGGCCATTCAGCATCGTCTGGCGTCCCTGCTGGGCCACCTTTCTTTTAAATACTTGAAATCACGCCGTGAAACCACGCTGCGTAATCTGGAAGTCTGCTTTCCCGAATGGTCTGAAAAGCAGGTACAGGACAATGCCCGTCAGGTATTTATCGATCAAATGCTGGGGGTGTTTGAGACGCTGAATGCCTGGTACAGTCCGAAATGGTTTCAGGGCCGCGTCAGTATTGAAGGCTTGGAACATATTCAGAAGGCACAAGCCGCAGGCCAAGGCATGCTGTTATTAGGCACGCATTCAACTTTGCTCGATGCGGGTGGTTATCTTTGCGCACAATATTTTGAACCGGATGTAGTCTATCGTCCGCAGAATAATCCACTTTTGGACATGCTGATTTACCGTTGTCGCGCCACAATTTATGCCAATCAGATTGACCATGATGATATGCGCGGTCTGGTACGTAACCTGAAAAATGGCCATGCGATCTGGTACAGTCCGGATCAGGATTATGGTTTAAAACAAGGCGTGATGGCACCTTTTTTTGGCGTGCCTGCGGCGACTGTAACCGCACATCGCCGTTTACTGAAAATGACCAAAGCGGCTGCAATTCCTTTATATTTCTACCGTCATGGCGATATTAACAATCCGCGCTACCATGTGCTCATTGAACCGGCACTGGAAAACTTCCCTAGTGAGAATGAAGTTGAAGATGCCACTCGCGTGAACCGGGTGATTGAGCAGCAGTTGCGCATCGCACCGACCCAATATATGTGGTTCCACCGCCGTTTTAAGACTCGCCCTGAAGGTTATAAATCAATTTACTAAATCGATTTGATCACGGAATTTGAAGGGCTATAGCTTAAAATCATGTTTAAGTAATTGAAATAATTTAACCCGAGCTCTACATCCTGTAAAACTCGGGTTAATGAGGTTGTGCTTTCACATATTATAATTCGTTCTGCTTTTTTGTGATTTCCCTTTCAGCATCATATCCATGATGTTTTCATTCAGCTTCGTCTTCCTTATGAGAATATCCTTTCTCGACTCCCTGTGCTGATAAACCTAGAATACCCAGATTCCCAACCCCTGCCCATTCGCAAGAAGCGTAAACTGTTGTAAGCAATATCGTACACTTTTCTTCTAAAAACCTATGAGATTTTGCCCCCTTCTTTATAAGCCAGGGCAACTTCATCAGTGACTATTTTTTCCTCTTTCTCTGCTTTCTGAATGCCCTCTTCAATGGCTTTTTGTGCTTCCTGCTCATCTTTATCAGTTTGTTCTAATTCTTCCTGAATATGCTCGAATACCCGACCGGTTTGTAAAACCAGAAAGACCGGAAAATGGTCAGAACCTACATGCGGTAAACGCTCCATGTGTACCAAGGCAAAATCGGTACTATGAAAGACGTGATCCAGCGACCAGCGGAAAAAAGGATAATCTGCGTGAAAAGTATTCACATAATGACGTCCTACCCGCGGATCCAGCAGCCCACTAATGCGTTGAAACAGGCGTGTGGTACGTGACCAGGCCACGTCATTCAGATCGCCCATGACGATACAGCTTTCATCCAGATCTTTAATCTGATCACCGACAATCAGCAGTTCAGCATCACGCAAGGTAGAATCCTTGGCCTCGGTCGGACTGGGTGGTTTGGGATGCAGACAGTAGAGCTGTACCGGTTGTCCTGAGCGTAAAATCACCGTGGTATGAATGGAGGGAATTTCATCACTCAGAATAAATTTAACCTCAGTTTCACTCAGTTCGAGCTTGCTATATAGATGCATGCCATACAGATTATCCAAAGGCACAGGCACGCGATAAGGATAATCAGCTTCAATCACCGAGAGTGCATTTTGCCAGTTTTGATCGGTTTCCAGAGTCAAAACCAGATCTGGCTGATGAATCTGGATCTGCTCGATCAGTAAATGATATTTGGTATTGGTAGTAAGTACATTGGAAACGACCAGGGAAATCTGACGTTGCGGATCCAGCTGATCCTGCTTGACCTGCTTGACCTGTTTTTTCCAGATAAAGGTATAGGGCAATACCATTTTCAACTGATAGGCCAAAGCTGCCATCAGCCCGACAAAAAGCAGCTGATTCAACCAGTTCCAGGGATGATCAACCAGAAGAAAAAGAATAAAGGCGATAAAGCCCAATACCAGAATTTGTAAGCGTGGAAAATCCGCACCCCGAATCCACCATTCATCGCGTGGTATCAGTGACCAAAAACTTAACCAAATGACAATGATTGCCAGAATTTGGATAACCCATATCATAAACTGCGCTCTTAATTAAGTTATTATTTTTTCTAAAAGAAAAATGACGTTATCAATTTTGTATGTATCATAAAGCAGATATTTCTCTCAAGAATATTGATGTTTTGATTGTGTAGCTCTTGCAGTTGAGTCCCTTTTTGGTACACTCGAATCCCTTTTGATTTTTTAACGCACCGAGGCAAAGTGACATGAAAGTAGGTCTGGTCGGTTGGCGCGGGATGGTTGGTTCCGTCCTTATGCAACGTATGGTTGAAGAGAATGATTTTGCTCATTTTGAGCCATTCTATTTCTCTACCAGTAATGCAGGCGGTGAAGCGCCGGCATTTGGCGGTAAGACCGCCCCAGCACTTATGGATGCATCAGACATTAACAGTCTGAAGCAAATGGATGTCATTATTACCTGTCAAGGTGGCGACTATACTTCTGAAGTTTTCCCGAAACTGAAAGCTGAAGGCTGGAACGGTTACTGGATTGATGCAGCATCGACTTTACGTATGGATGATGAAGCCATCATCGTACTTGATCCAGTGAACATGCATGTGATCAAAGACGGTCTGGTCAAAGGTACCAAGACTTTTGTCGGCGGTAACTGTACCGTTTCCTTGATGCTGATGGGCTTGGGCGGTCTGTTCCAGAACAATCTGGTGGAATGGGCAACTTCAATGACCTATCAGGCCGCTTCAGGTGCTGGCGCGCAAAACATGCGTGAACTGATCAATGGTATGGGTTATTTGTATAACAATACCAAAGAGTTGCTAGATGATCCGCGTTCTCCAATTCTGGATATCGACTCTAGAATTGCTGAATTACAACGTGGTGAAGGCTTCCCGTCTGCAAACTTTGGCGTGCCTTTGGCTGGCTCACTCATTCCTTATATCGACAAGCAGCTGGAAAGCGGCCAGTCGAAAGAAGAATGGAAAGGTCAGGTTGAAACCAACAAGATTCTGGGCAACCAGCAGATCGTGCCAATTGATGGTCACTGTGTGCGTATTGGTGCTATGCGTTGTCACTCTCAGGCATTAACCCTGAAATTGAAAAAAGATGTACCTTTGGATGAAATCGAAGACATCATTGCACGTGCCAATGACTGGTCTAAAGTGGTTCCAAATACTCGTGAAGCATCAATGACTGATCTGACGCCTGTTGCTGTAACAGGTACTTTAAGCGTTCCAGTCGGCCGTCTGCGCAAGCTGAACATGGGTAAAGAATATCTGGGTGCGTTCACTGTAGGTGACCAGTTGCTTTGGGGTGCGGCCGAGCCGTTACGCCGTATGCTGCGTATTCTGATTGATTATAAAAATGCCTAATATCCTGTGGATATAAAGCCAAAAGCCGATCTTTATTGATCGGCTTTTTTATGTAACTATTGCGTAAGTATTTTACAAAAAACAAACATCCCGTTAATCTATAATTTTCGCTATGCGATAATGACTGAGCTCACGATTAAGATGACTGTATATAACAAATTAAAGCTTGCCATTTTTGCCATTGTCGCTTCACAAAACATTTATGCGATTAATGTAGATCCGGTTCAGATTCAGTCTGCCCCTGGGGAATTACTCTATGCAGAAATGACTTTTCGGCAGTCTGATATCAATTTGCCGATTGAAGTCAGTCTGGCTTCACCTGAAGATTTAATGTCAATTGGTGCATCGCATCAGCCACCTGGTCATCTGAACTTTTTTACCCGGCGCAGCAATAACGGCACCGGGGTCATTACTATTACTTCTTCTCGCCCCATGACAGAACGCGAGCTGAATATTATTGTCAAAATCAAGGAAGGCAATGCTGCACGTCTGCAACATATCCGTACGCCCTTACAAGCTAAAACCGATTTATTAAAAGCCAGTCTCAAACAGAATGAACGCCCGCTTGCACCAGTTGTCGTCGTCAGCGAAAAAGATATTGCACTCAACTTACCTGTAAGTAGCCATTACAGTACAACAGCTTCCGCAGTCTCAAATAAGCCACCGGTGTTAGAAAAGCCGTTGGCATTGCAACGCACAGCACCACCTGCATTATCGAACACTTCCATTCCTAAAACTGCATTTGCGCCAGCTATAATGACATCAAGTCCAGCGATTCAGGCGCAAGCGATTGCGCCTGTGCTTAAAAGCGAGGCTGTAACTGCACCCGATACTCAAGCCCCAGTTAAAACTGCAGCGGCGCTTTCAGATTCAGTAAAGACCTCACAAGCCACTCTTGCATCGCCGGCTCCTGCAGCAGTCTCGACTACAGATAAACCAGCTAGTACGATGCCAGCAAATCAAAGCGCATCAGTACCAAATAAAGTAGATGTGCAGAAAGCTGTAGAGTCCCGTTCTGATCATCAAACCGCCTCCAGTGATCCATTGGTGAAAAAATTTGCTGAGGAACAAGCCAGAAAATCAACTGGATCATCCAATCCGGTGAAAACTCCAGCTCCAGTGACTGCAAAAGCTTCACCAATCAAAGCAACTCCGAATCAGACTCAACCTACTTATGTCGTTCAATCCAATGAGTCACTGTGGGGGATTGCAGCACGAATTGCCGAACAGCAGCAGCGTCCGGTCAATGAAGTCATGCAGCAAATCAAAAAACACAATGAGCATGCCTTTATCGGAGGAAATGCCAATCGTCTACGCAAGGGTGCTTCATTGAACTTAAATACGACTCATCCTGCACCTGCACCTATTAAAGTCACTGCGGCAAAGCAAACCGAGCTACCATCTAAGCCTACTGGCAAGACTAAATACCGTTTGAATCAGGCAGAAATGAGCCTGGTGGCTGAGAACCAGCGCGAATCCGGGCAAGTTTCTGCAAACCAGAACACAGAACGCAATCAAACATCAAAGGAATTGTCATTAAAAGTTATGACAGCCCGAGAAAAAACCGTTAAATTACAGAGAAACGTAACTGAATTAGAATTGGCACTCAATCAGAAGGATCACAGAATTCAGTTATTAAATGCGCGTCTGGCCCAGCTACAACAACAGCTCAAAGCCCAACAAGCAGATAAGAAGCCAATTAATTAAAAAGTTACACATGACGATTTATTGGGATAGGCGAACTTAAACTACTCTATCCCCAAGGGGTAAAACATGCTGATTTATGTGATTCCATTAGTGATATTGATCATCGTATTAATTGTCTTTAAAAAACGACAAGATGCTCAAGAATCAGATAAAGCAAAAACTAAAACGGTAAAAGCGAAAAAAACTGGTTCTGCGTCAAAAGCTGCTCCACAAAGAACCAAGGTAGTGGAGCCAGTCGGGGTCACAAAAAAATCAGCAACACCATTATCGGCAGAAACACGCAAGAAAATTGAAGGCCTAATTCAGGAACGTAATTTTTTTGCGGCCGAAGCACAGATTAACCAGGCACTGAATCGGGATAATTCCCAGCATGAACTCTATCTGCTGTTATTGGATATTCATATCTTACAGCAAGATGATTTTGCGATTACCCAACTGATTAATCATATTCGTGCTCTGAAAATCGATGAAATTCTCTCTCAGGCTGAAGAAAAAAGAAGCGCCTATGAAAGAGAAAAATCAGTTAAACCAGATCCAGTTTCTAAGTCTGTTGTTCCCGCATCGAATACAAGTGATTTTGATGAATTGAGTCTTACATCACTTCCTGTGGATACAAAAGCTGGTTTAGCATTCGAGCAACTACAACAAGAAAGTGCGCCAGTTAAAGAAGAACCAGCACCTCTTGAATTTAATTTTAAGCCGAGTGCTGCACCTGCCTCAACCAGCGCAACAAAGACTGAGCCTGAACAAGACAACAGTTTTGACTTTAATCCAAAGAGTAGCTTTACTCAGAGTGTGCCGACTGAATCAGCACCAGTAGTGGTTAATGAAGTTCAGTTTGACTTTGAATCTTTTAAAGTAGAGCCAACAACGTCAGAAATTTCTTCTGTAGCTTCTGATCGTCTAGAAACAGATTCTGAAAATAAAACGAATCTTAATCAGATTCCTGATTTTGATCTCAATTTAAGCACTAATAATGAACAGTTACCGGCTAGCGATGAAGAAATCAAGCCTCTAGATTTTTCATTCTCACTTGACACACCTGTACCAGCAGCTGAGAAAATTGCGGTACCAGCGACTGAGTTTGATCTGTCCAGTTTGACAGCTGCAGCACCTGTGACAGAACCAACGCCACAAACCAATCTATCAAGCATAGATTTTAAATTAGATCATTTAGAAACCACGCCAGAAGCACCTGCTGCGACAGCGATGAATTTCGATCTTCCTGCTACGCCAGCTCACACAGTGATAGACCAGCATGATCCACTCCTGCAATCTTTCCCGGAATTACTGGATGTTAATGAAGCAGGTCTCAATCTTGATCTTGCCCAGCAATATATTCAACTCGGTGCCTATGCCGCTGCCCGTGAAATTATTGCCGAGCGAGAAGCTGAATATACTCCTGAACAACAGCAACGCGCAGAGCAATTACTGAATCAAATCGCATCTTGATGCATTTCGATTTACACTAAAGCAGTCAATAATTGGCTGCTTTTTTTATGATAAAAAATATTGCATTAATTTATATGGGTGGCACATTCGGCTGCGTGGGAGATCCTCTTGCACCGATGCCTGCTGATTTATTTATTCCAAAGCTCGAACAGATACTTGCAGAGCAGTATTTCGTCGAATGCCATCATGCACCCGCCATTAAGGACAGTAGTGCCTGTACAGCAACCGACTGGTTGCAACTGGTACAGTTTATTCAGCAATTGCAATCGCGGCAGATCCAGCATTTTGTGATTATTCACGGTACAGATACGCTGAGTTATGCCAGTGCAGTACTGGCACATTTTATTGGAAACTCGGCGCATGTAGTACTGACCGGTAGCCAATATCCGCTGCTGAATGCTCAAGGCAATGAACAGCGTGAATTTAGCGATGCCCTGGATAACCTGAAATTTGCACTAGATTCCGTCAACGAATGTAGCGCCGGGGTCTATCTGGCGTTCCATCATCAGCTGCTACATGCGCAAACTGCACTGAAACAGCATACTACTGAGTTAAATGCCTTTTCCGGTCTTGAGGCCAATATTGCAATCCAAACCAGTCAAGCGTGTTATCAGATCAAAGCTGAAGATATTACGAAAGCGACTGAATTCAACTGCATGAGCATCATGATGCAGCCAGTTGATCTGACCCAGCAGCTGAATAACCTGAACAACCTCTTGGCTCGACCACCACATTTTTTATTTCTGCAAGGTTTTGGCACTGGCAACCTGGCGGTCAATGACGCCATGATTGCACTCATTGATCAACTCTATGAGCAGGGCTGTATTTCCGTCTTGACCACCCAAGTGCCTTTTGGTGCGACGGATCAGCGCTATGCTATTGCCGAATGGGTCAATCATTGCAAAATTTTGCTGAATGAAAGTTATGGACATGCGGATCTGTATGCAAAAGCTCTAAAAATGTATTTACAATACGACACTGTAGAGCAATGGCATCGTCATTGGTACGATCAATAAGGTTTTGAGGTCATTATGCAGCGTTTTGCGGTGGGAATTGAGTTTTGTGGGATGCATTATCGGGGATGGCAGACTCAACAGCCGGGAGTTGCAAGCGTACAGGAAACCATTGAGAAGGTTCTGAGCAAAGTTGCCGATCAACCGATTAGCCTGCATGGTGCTGGTCGTACGGATGCGGGTGTCCATGCCACCAATATGGTGGCACATTTTGATACGGATGCCGTGCGTTCTGAACGTGGCTGGCTGATGGGCTGCAATAGCCAACTCCCTAAAGACATCTCGATCCAGTGGATCAAAGAAATGGATCACAGCTTCCATGCCCGTTTTAAGGCACAGGCGCGCCGCTATCGCTATGTGGTCTACAACCACCCTGTACGCCCGGCATTGCTGCATAAACAGGTCACCCATGTCTATGCACCGCTTGATGTTGAACAGATGATATACGCCGCGAAAAAGTTTGAAGGCACGCATAACTTTGAAAGCTTCCGCGCCGCAGCCTGTCAGTCCAATCAGCCCGTTCGTCATGTCAGCCATTGCCGCCTGATTCAGCATGGTCAGTATCTGGTACTGGATATTCAGGCCGATGGCTTTCTGCACCATATGGTGCGCAATATCATGGGATGTTTATTGGAAATTGGTCAGGGCATGTATGCTGCCGATCATATTGATACTATCTTCGCTGCCGAAGACCGTAAAGCTGCTGGCGTGACCGCACCTGCAGATGGTTTGTATTTTATTCATGCTGATTATCCGGCGCAGTTTGAATTACCTGAATTACCCTTAGGTCCGCACTGGCTGAATATGCCGGAATAGTTTTTAAATTTTTTAGAATATTTACCTCCCCTAACCCCTCCTAAAAGGAGGGGAATTCCTCCCTTTTTTAAAGAGAGGTTAGGAGGGATTTTTAACGCTGCTTCCGCTTCCGATATTCCACTGGCGTTTCATTGGTCCAGCGTTTAAAGGCACGATAGAAGGTACTTGGCTCGGAAAAACCGGTCAGATAGACAATCCGCTCGACGCTCTCATTGGTACTCGCCAGCAAACGCTTGGCCAGACGACAGCGATAATCCGAGAGAATCTGCTGAAAGCTGGTATGTGCCTCACTCAGTTGTGTTCTCAAACGGCGTGGCGTGATGTTCAGCTGGGCTGCCACAGTTTCTAGCGTGGTTTCGCCACTCTCCAAAGTAGAGCCGATTGCACGACGTACTTCACCGACCAGATCATATCTTGCCAGTTCCTGTAGCTTTTCAATGGCCAGTTGCTCATGCAGCTGCAACAGCTCAGGTTCAGCCTGCCACAGCGGATATTCCAGGATAGTCGGATCGAAATACAAACGAGTTTCTTTCTGACCTAGACTGACCGGACACTCATAAACCCGGAAGTATTCATCATCAGGTGCCCCTTTATAAAAATTAAAATCGATATAAATCGGCTCAAAACGCCCTTCGGTAATAAATTTAAAGAAACGCAGTACACCTGACATAGCACATTCAGTAAAATGACGATTGACCAGACTCTCAGCAAAAGGCTGTTCACCATTGGTTAAATAGCAGCGATCATCTTCAATCACTAATTTGGCAGCAAAGGCATCGCTGATCAGTCGCTGATAAGCCAAAGCACGTTTCAGTCCCTCACCAAAATTTTCAGATGAAACAAACAGGTGTTCAATGACCTGACCACGATAAAGTGGCAGGTGCTCACCCAGATGCAATCCAATGTCTGGGTCCTTGCTGACTTCCTCTGCCGCCACCCAAAAGGCATATTGGGCACTCAGCGGGGTACGGTCATTGGCTTCCACCTGATTTAAAGCCACTCCTGCTTTGGTCAAAAGTTCTTCTGTTGGCAACCCCGCACGACGAATCGCCTGATAGCCTAAACGCAATACGACTGATGCATCCGTTAGCTGACTCACTCAAAAGCCTTCCTTGTATGTACTTCATTTATACTTAAAAAGATTAATTTTAGATTAACTGTGATTGACCAAACTGACAACAGAAACAGGTGTCTTTTTAGTTAAAAAAATTATCGTGACAGTTCGCCTATTTTACTGGCAGATGATCAGTCTAACGCCCGTTTCGTCTTGTATTTTGCAAAAAAATTGACTATAATTTGCGCCTTTCCAATTTATTCA
This sequence comes from Acinetobacter sp. YH16052, assembly GCF_013417155.1. Lineage (GTDB taxonomy): Bacteria > Pseudomonadota > Gammaproteobacteria > Pseudomonadales > Moraxellaceae > Acinetobacter. The sequence continues at coordinate 103,393 of NZ_VPEO01000006.1, forward strand.
TTCAGGTAGGCTATGGCCAATAAAGAGGAACTCATCGAGTTCGAAGGCGTTGTCACCGAGACGCTTCCTAATACTATGTTCCGTGTACGTTTAGAGAACGGTCACGAAGTGATTGCCCACATCTCTGGTAAAATGCGTAAACACTATATCCGCATTTTAACTGGCGATAGTGTGAAGGTTGAAATGACACCTTATGATTTGACTAAAGGTCGTATCACATATCGTGCACGCTAAGTTTTAGCGCAAGCAAAAGCCACTTTTAGTTAGTGGCTTTTTTATTACTTGAATTATTTATCAATCAATAAAATAATTTGACACAGATCCATAAATTCACGACTATTCATTGAATTAAAAACAACATGTATAAAAATAATAAATATGAAATGCTTACCCCTACTTTCCAGCTTGTTTCTCGTTGCGTGCGTTACCGGCGGCAATCAGCATCTGCATCAGTCTCTACAACCTTATGTGGGTCAAACTGCAGCACAGGTTCGTAGCCAGCTTGATCTTCGCGCAATGGGATTCAAGACCTCCCAGCAACCGATTCAAACCGCAGAATCTCTCAGCTACACTATTTTTCGGGAGATGAATATTCCGATGGGCACGCCGAATATTAGTCAGAGTATCTCGATCGGTGCACCAATGCCGATGCCCTCAAATGGTGGTTATAACATTGAGATGAAATGCCAAATCTGGTTTGACCTAAAAGATGAAATTATTCAAGCCATCCGCTATACCGGTAGAGCTTGCTAAGCTGTACTCATCGAGTTCAAAGCCTGGATCGGATTAAATCAGGAATCAACCTCACCACGCTAAACGTCTACCGTGTATCAAATCACAACAGTATTTTTGCATGGAATGCGCTTACACTCATTTTATTTGGTGTGAGGATAACTCATGAAGTTCACACTGATTTTAGCATACTGCACAGCCTTGGGTTTGCTTAGTGCATGCACCACCACCTCCTCAACGACTGCACAGCGTGATGCCTATTTACAACAGTTCATTGGGCAAAGCAGCCAACTGATCGATCAAACTCTGGATCTAAAACGTTTAGGTTACCAGCAGATCAGTGAGCCTGAACGCAGCGCAAAACAATTAAGCTATGTGGTACAACGCCCCATTACCATTCCTTTGCCTGTAGCGCAGTTTCCTGCCACAGGGACAGGCACTGTACCGATTCCAGTGTCAGTAAGCCCTGCCGGCGGCTATGACGTCAAATTGCAATGTAAAATCACCTTCTTACTCAAAGATAATATTGCCACCGCGGTACGCACCACAGGCCGAACCTGTTAAGGGGTTTAAGCTTTGAAATTTCTATTATAAAAAAACGCAGCTCAAGGCTGCGTTTTTTTGAATCAAAACAGGCTTAGTTCAATGCAGCAACGACTGCTTGACCCATTTCAACCGTACCGACTTTTTGCATGCCTTCAGACATGATATCTGCCGTACGCAAGCCTTGATCCAAGACCTGACCTACTGCATCTTCAATCGCTTTAGCAGCCGCTTCTTCACGGAAGGTATAACGCAACATCATCGCCACCGAAAGAATCGTCGCTAATGGATTTGCCAGGTTTTGACCGGCGATATCTGGTGCAGAACCATGACAAGGCTCATACATGCCCTTGCCATTTTCATCCAGAGATGCCGATGGCAACATGCCGATTGAACCGGTCAACATCGCAGCTTCATCCGACAGGATGTCACCGAACAGGTTAGAAGTGACAATCACATCAAACTGCTTTGGCGCACGCACCAATTGCATTGCGGCATTGTCGACATACATGTGCGATAAATTAATTTCAGGATATTCGGCTTCTTTCAGTGCAGTCACTGTCTGTTTCCACAGTTCAGTTACTTCAAGCACGTTGGCTTTATCCACTGAACATACTTTACCACCACGCAAATTAGCCATTTCAAAGGCGACTTTGGCGATACGCTTGATTTCAGACTCTGAATAAACGTCGGTGTTATAGCCTTGCTTCTCGCCATTTTCCAGTTCACGAATACCACGTGGCTGACCGAAGTAAATACCACCGGTCAATTCACGTACAATCAGAATATCCAGACCCGCTACGATTTCAGGCTTCAAACTTGAAGCATCAGCCAGTTGCGGATAAAGAATGGCTGGACGCAAGTTAGCAAACAGATTCAGTTCGCTACGCAATTTCAATAAACCACGTTCCGGACGGATTGAACGCTCAATCGTGTCCCATTTTGGACCGCCCACGGCACCGAGTAAAATCGCATCGGCTTTTTTAGCCTGTTCAGAGGTCACTTCAGGATACGGTGAACCATGTGCATCAATGGCTGCACCACCGAGTAAGCCCTGTTCCCATGTCAAATCAAGATTAAATTTTTCATTTACACGAGTCAGCACCTGCTCTGCCGCTTTGACAATTTCAGGACCGATACCGTCACCAGCTAAAATCAAAATTTGTTTAGACATGAGATTTTCCGTTTAAAACGTCAGATTCAGACCTGACAGAGGTTAGATTTTCTTTTCTACAAACTCTGCAATCCCGGTGACTGCATTATAGGGTTTGCAAAAACGACGAATGGTTTTTTGCTCTTGTACCAGATCTACGCAAAGCGGATCCGGCGCCGAAGAATTTAATAAACTGCTGCTACGCGCACTACGGTCACGAAACATTTTTAAGCTATAGCGGTTATTGGCCTGAAAACGATGGAATACATGTAAAGTTTCCGCTTTATCCTTACTGATCGGATAAAAACGCACGACCAGTTCATGCTGTCCTGCCGGCACAGATAAATAAATCGGATTGGCCTGATTTAAATTTTTGGCCTGCAAGCGCACCAGTTTCTGCTTCAGCGCCTCATCACTGATGCGGCCATTGTCGGCGTTGACAATAATGGTCTGATTGAAGCGTTCGAACTGACAATCTGGCGTCCCTGTACAGTAGATCAGGGCATTGCTTTTGCTCTCAGTATTTTCTTTGGCATGTTTGAGTTTCATCGTGTCGATGCTTTGACATGCAGTCAACAGCACCGATACTGAACTTAAAGCAAGCCACTGTTTCCAATAATTCGCCATAATGTCTGTCTTACCCAATCAAAAAACTCAATAATCTTCCGATATTAGCAAGGGCATCGCAGTCATGCCATGACAATTTTTACTGATTTATCCATGAATTTCGGCAAATACCCAAGGACGCGATTGTTTGGTTTTTTCTTCATAGGCACGAATATCATCCGCCACCTGCAAAGTTAAGCCAATATCATCCAGACCATTTAACAGGCAATGCTTGCGAAATGGATCGACTTCGAACTTAAAGCTTTCACCTGTAGGGGTGCGAACTTCTTGTGCCTGCAAGTCAATGGTCAGTTGATAGCCTTCATCTGCCGCACATTCCTTAAATAACTGCTCAACAATATCTTCAGCCAAAATCACGGGCAACATACCGTTTTTAAAACAGTTATTAAAGAAAATATCAGCAAAGCTTGGCGCAATAACAGTACGAAAACCGTATTCACTCAAAGCCCACGGCGCATGTTCACGGCTAGAACCACATCCAAAGTTGGCACGTGAAATTAAAATAGACGCACCCTGATAACGTGGCTGGTTCAAGACAAAGTCCGGATTGATCGGACGAACTGAATTGTCCTGACCTGGATAACCTTCATCCAAGTAACGCAATTCATCAAACAAATTGTCACCAAAACCGGTACGTTTGATCGATTTCAAAAACTGTTTTGGAATAATTAAATCTGTATCGACATTGGCACGGTCTAAAGGTGCAACGATACCTTGTTCAACGGTATAAGCTTTCATGTCTGTGCTCCTACGTACCAATTAAAATGAACGGACATCAACAAAGTGACCTGCGATCGCAGCAGCGGCTGCCATGGCTGGACTCACCAAATGAGTACGACCGCCATTGCCCTGACGACCTTCAAAGTTACGGTTCGAAGTCGAGGCACAATGCTCGCCTGGTTGTAACTTGTCAGCATTCATCGCCAGACACATTGAACAGCCAGGTTCACGCCACTCGAAGCCCGCCTCGACAAATACCTTGTCCAGACCTTCCGCTTCTGCCTGAGCTTTGACCAGACCAGAACCCGGAACCACCATCGCCTGTTTGATTGAAGATGCGACTTTACGACCTTTGATCACTTCGGCTGCAGCACGGATATCTTCAATACGCGAATTGGTACATGAACCGATAAATACACGATCTAACTGGATGTCTGCTAATGCCTGACCTGCATTTAAGCCCATATATTGATAAGCACGGTTCCAGTCATTGCGTTGTACATCATCTTTGGCTTGTTCTAAAGTCGGTACTGCTTGAGAGACCGGAATCACCATCTCAGGGGAAGTACCCCAAGACACTTGTGGCTCGATTTCTTCACCTTGCAATACAACAACCGTGTCAAAGTATGCGTCATCATCTGAATGTAAAGTATTCCAGTAAGCAACAGCCTGATCCCACTGATCTGCAGTCGGCGCATACGGACGGCCTTTAACATACTCAATGGTTTTTTCATCGACAGCCACCATGCCGACACGGGCACCGGCTTCAATCGCCATGTTGCACACAGTCATACGACCTTCGATAGACATGTCACGGAAGACCTGACCACCAAATTCAATCGCGTGACCAGTACCGCCTGCGGTACCGATCTTGCCAATAATCGCCAAGACCACATCTTTTGGTGTTACACCCTGACCTAATTTGCCATCAACACGCACCAGCATGTTTTTCATCTTCTTTTGAACCAGACATTGGGTCGCCAATACATGTTCAACTTCTGATGTACCGATACCGTGCGCCAAGCAGCCAAAAGCACCATGGGTTGCTGTATGCGAATCACCACAGACCACAGTCATGCCCGGCAAGGTCAAGCCTTGCTCCGGCCCGACCACATGCGCGATGCCCTGACGGATATCATTAATATCAAATTCAACAATATTAAAGGTCTTGCAGTTATCATCCAAAGTTTGTACCTGGATGCGCGAGGTTTCATCTTCAATTCCGGCAACCCCCTGTTCACGCTCTTTTTTCGAGGTCGGTACGTTATGATCCGGTGTGGCAATATTCGCGCTTAAACGCCATGGCTTGCGCCCGGCCAATTGCAAACCTTCAAAGGCCTGTGGAGAAGTCACTTCATGTAATAAGTGACGGTCGATGTACAGTAAGGCAGAACCATCATCACGTTGCGTTACTAAATGGTCGTCCCACAATTTATCATATAATGTTTTTGCTGTTTGGGTTGCGCCTGCCATGTCGATGTACTCCACTGGACTGGGTAAATTCTTTCTCTGATTTTGATTATATCGCTGCAATCACATAAATCTAATTTATCATTTTTATCAGTTAAAAAACTTTTTGGAATCTTTTAAAAGCTGAATCAAATCATGCTTTAGCTATATTGTCATAAATCTAATTTTCCGATTGATTTATAAAAAATATTCGCTTTTACAAATTAAATGAGAATTATTATTATTTCTTCATCGACAGAAATGATGATTTTGAGGAACTTCGACATGGCACATATTCAACGCTTCGTAGACAACAACCAGCGCATGTTCAAAAAAACCTTCAGCTACTACATTATGCACATTACTGTGGCGATGATTGTGGGTTACTTGGTGACCGGCAGTTTGACGATGGCCATTGCCTTAAGTTTATTAGAGCCAACGGTACAGGCAGTTGCTTTCTTCTTCCATGAAAAAATCTGGGAGCGTAATAACCAACAGCAGAATGAGGACATTACCGTCTAAATTCTTCGGTCGAGGTTCCTGATGAAAGACTGCCCTTAAAGGTGGTCTTTTTTAGTTTTTAAAATTCTAAGGCTTTGAAAATGTATAGTAATTCAGCACTGCAACATAGATAAGGTAATTTTACTTTGATTTATTCTTAAAATATAACAATAATAGATTTACACATAAAAATTCTTTATAGGTGATTAAGATGAATCTCGCAGCCTTTGAAGCCTTCGTGAAAGTCATGGAAACCGGTTCGATTTCTTTGGCCGCAGATCAGCTCTTCATTACCCAGCCTGCTGTCACCAAACGTATTCACAGTCTGGAAGAATACTTTGGGGTCAAGCTGTTTGAATCTGCCGGACGTGGCGTACAGGCCACCCACGCGGCGCATTCGCTGTTGCCTAAAGTGAAAAACTGGCTGAATGAACTCGGTGATATTCATTATACCTTGAGCCATGAACAGGGTCAGGTACAGGGCAAACTAAAAATTGGTACCAGCCATCATATCGGCCTACATCATCTGCCGAGTCATTTGCGCCATTATGTCCAGGAATATCCGGACGTGACCCTGGATGTGCATTTTGTTGATTCCGAGCAAGCACATGAACAGGTAATTGCCGGCGATCTTGAACTGGCATTTTTAACCTTGCCGCCCCGTGGTGATGCGCGTCTGAATTACGTAACCATCTGGAATGATCCTCTGGTCTTTGTGGTGGCACCGTTTCATCCGCTGGCACAGCAAAAAAATCTGTGTCTGGAAGATTTGCTCGACTATCCAAGCCTGTTGCCATCATCACAGACCTATACCTCGCAAATTACTTTGGCCGAATTTGAAAAACAGGGTATTAAACCGAAAGTCAGTATGAGCAATAATCCGCTGGAATCAATCCGGATGCTGGTATCGATTGGCTTAGGCTGGTCGGTACTGCCAAAAACTTTGGTCAATCATGACCTTCACCAACTAGATATTAATCTGGAAATGAACCGTCGCTTGGGCATGGTCTGGCATCCGGGTCGTACGCAGTCCAAAGCGGCACAGGCTTTGGTTCAGCTCATGCAAGGCGCCTCGCTGTCTATTTAAGCTGTTCCTGAACATGCTGCATCCAAAACGGTGCAGCATTTTGTTACCTAAATACACCCCATCTGGCGATATCTTTCGAGTATTTTTAAGACAATTCCATTCTTTTGCAGTGCAGAGGAATGCTTAAACTATTCGATGGAGCCTGACGGATGCAGCTCGATTCTCCCCTAAAATCCCACTCTCAAGACAAAACCAATACAAGCAGCCTATGGCTTTCGGCCAAACCGATGCTGCTGCCCACGCCGGCACTTGATTTTGCCAATGAACAGACTGCCCGGCACGGCCTGCGCGAATATTTCCTGAATACCTTTGACACCTATGAGCAACTGTTTGAATGCCTCAAGCATGAAGATGCTTTTTTCATCAAACCAATTACTTTACGTCATCCGCTAATTTTTTATTTTGCGCATACCGCCACTTTTTTTGTCAATAAACTACTGCTCAGCAAGCTAATTAGCGAACGCTTAAATCCGCATTTTGAAAGTATCTTTGCAATCGGTGTGGACGAGATGAGCTGGGATGACCTGGACGAAGTACATTATGACTGGCCCAGTGTGCAGGAAGTCCGTGATTATCGGCATCAGGTACGTGCCCTGATTTTGAATATTCTTGAGCATGCTCCGCTGACTCTGCCCTTAAACTGGCAAAATCCGTGGTGGACGGTCATTATGGGCATCGAACATGAACGGATTCATCTGGAAACTTCTTCCGTGCTGATTCGCCAGCATGCTTTGGAACATGTACGCCAGCATCCGCAGTGGCGCGCCAATATCATTACCGGCATGGCTCCGGATAATAGTTTGCTGGATGTGCCTGAAGGTAAGGTGCATCTACAGAAAGATTTTAACCATCCATTTTATGGCTGGGACAATGAATACGGCCAGCATGAAGCGCAGGTAGCGGCTTTTGCAGCTTCCAAATATCTGGTATCGAATCAGGAATTTCTGGCCTTTGTCGAAGCACAAGGTTATCAGACCGAACACTACTGGAGTGAAGAAGGTCTAGGCTGGCTGCAGTTTTCACAAGCTGCTCATCCCTGTTTCTGGCGCAAAACTGAATTGGGCTGGTCACTGCGGCTGATGCTGGAAGAAGTGCCGATGCCTTGGGACTGGCCGGTAGAAGTGAATTATCATGAAGCCAAGGCCTTTTGTCAGTGGAAATCGCAACAGCTTGGAAAAACCATTCGCTTGCCGACTGAAGATGAATGGTATCGCCTGTATGCCGTTTCAGACCTGGATCCAGATTTACAAAGTCCTGAACAGGCCAATATCGAGTTGAAATACGGCACCAGCTCCTGTCCGGTTGATCATTTCAAGCAGGGCGATTTTTATGATATTCAGGGCAATGTCTGGCAGTGGACTGAAACTTCGATCTATCCATTTCAGGGTTTTCAGGTGCATCCGCTTTATGATGATTTCAGTACACCAACCTTTGACGGTCGCCATAACCTGATGAAAGGTGGCTCCTGGATTTCGGCGGGCAATGAAGCTTTATATAGTTCCCGCTATGCCTTCAGACGGCATTTCTTCCAGCATGCCGGTTTTCGCTACGTCGCCTCTGATCAGGCACTGCAACATTTCCCTTCGAACTATGAAAGCGACCAGCTGGTCTCCCAATATCTGGAATTCCAGTACGGCCCCGAATATTTTGGTGTCACCAATTTTGCCAAAACACTGGTCCATCTGGCGCAACCCTATTTTCAGCAAACACCATGTCATCGTGCCTTAGATATTGGCTGTGCTACCGGCCGCGCCAGCTTTGAACTGGCACACTATTTTGATCAGGTGACCGGTCTGGACTTTTCAGCACGCTTTATCCAGCAGGCAGTTTATTTGGCCCAAGGCGACAGGGTACGTTATCAACTGCCACTAGAAGGTGAATTAAGCGAAGAAAAAAGCTGTTCACTTGAAGATGTTGCTTTGGATCAGTTTGCGTCGAAAACAGAACTTTTTCAGGCTGATGCCTGCAACTTGAAAGCACATTTTAGTGGTTATGATTTTATTCTGGCAGCGAATCTGATTGACCGGTTACACCATCCGAAAGACTTTTTGGCGCAGATTCATGAGCGTATCAATATGGGGGGTATTTTAATGTTGAGCTCGCCCTATACCTGGCTGGAAGAACATACGGCGCGTAGCGAATGGCTGGGTGGTTTTCGGCAGGATGGGGAAAATATTACGACCTTGGCAGGTATTTCCAATATTTTAACCCAGCACTTTGAATTGGTGGCCGAACCCCAGGATGTGCCTTTTGTGATTCGGGAAACGGCCAGAAAGTATCAACACACGCTGTCACAAGTTACCCTCTGGAAAAGGATTCGCTAAAAGTGAAGACCTCAAAAAAGCCAATCATGCGATTGGCTTTTATCCTATCCTTCACTGGTTGAATTTTCATGTAAGGATTCATTGAGTTGATCCACCACAATCGCCCATTCGCCATCAGATGCTATTTTCTCGCTTAAAAATTGACGTTGTGCCTCTGACCAATACGGCGCATCCAGTAAAGTCAGATCTTTATGCAATTGATGCTCGTGAATAAATGTTTCAATACCTTCTGCACTGGCATCCAAGCCAAGCTGTTGGAACAGATGTGTCATACGCGGTCGAACGTGAGTCATATCTCATACCTCAGAATCTACTATTGTTATCATGTCCTGTTTTTCGAGCATAGCATGTCTGATTCAGCCGGACTATGAAAAAACATTAATATTCAAATGAGGCAAATAAAAAGCACAACCGAAGTTGTACTTAATAATCACATCAATGAGTTCGGAGTGATTAGATCGACCAGTCCTGTATTTCCCAGCCTTGTTCTTGGGCTAGAGTTTCCAAGCGATCATCCGGATTCACTGCAATCGCATGATCCGCATATTCCAGCAAGAAACGGTCATTAATCGAATCTGAATAGGCCCAAGACTCGGTTACATTGCGACCCTCCAGCCATTGTTCCAGACGCACCAACTTGCCTTGCTGATAGCACGCTGTATTGATGACTTTACCAGTATATTTACCATCAATGACTTCAGCATTGGTGGCAATAATTTCAGTAATTCCGAATTCACGAAAAATGGGGGCGGTAATAAAGTCTGAAGTCGCGGTAATCCCCACTAAGGTATGCCCTGCTTCATGGTGGCGCCCAATGGCTTTAAAACCTTCAGGACGCATTTGTGGACGAATGACTTTTTGCATGAACAGTTGATGTAATTCAATCAAATAATCATTGTCATGTTGGGTTAGAAACTGGAACACAAATTCATTATAGGCATAAGGATCCAGCTCACCTTTTTTATAATCGTCATAGAACTTGTCATTCATGGCGCGATGCTGAACTGGATCGACCAGGCCCTCACTGACCAGAAACTCTCCCCAAGAATGATCCGAATCCGTGTTTAACAAGGTGTGATCGAGATCAAATAGCGCCAATTTCATGAAAATACTCGTTAAAACTGAAATTTAAGAAAAAAATTGTAAATCTATCTCCGCTAGTCGATAGAAATTCGTTAAGATCATAGCAATTTTAACATTTTTAAACTTTGCTTTTTTCGAGTTGGATAACGAAATAATGCTCCCCGATGGCAAAGGCATAAATTAAACAATTTTTAGGTAGCCAAATGATCGACTCTGAAGGTTTCCGACCGAATGTCGGGATCATTTTGGCAAACGATGCTGGACAGGTTTTATGGGCAAAACGCATTGGTCATAATGCATGGCAATTTCCACAAGGCGGGATCCAATATGGAGAAACCCCCGAGCAGGCACTCTATCGTGAGCTGAGAGAAGAAGTTGGCTTATTGCCCGAACACGTCCAGATAGTCGCGCAAACCAAAGGCTGGTTGCGCTATCGTTTGCCGCATCGATACATTCGTACGGACTCTGATCCGGTCTGTATCGGTCAAAAACAAAAGTGGTTTTTACTCAAACTCACGGCCCCCGTTCAGCATATTCAGTTGAATCTGTCTGATCCGCCCGAATTTGATCAATGGCAATGGGTCAGTTATTGGTACCCACTCGGTCAAGTCGTGAATTTCAAACGTGATGTTTACCGCAAAGCCTTGGTGGAGTTGTGTCAGCAACTGCCCCAGCAAAAACCTTAAAAAATCGCATAAATAATGCAGATTTTTTACGCGGCTATTGTTATAAATAAACTTCATTACTGAAATTCTGAATAGACGGAGCAGACCTTATGTCGAATATGCAACTGGACACCTTGAGACGTATTGTTCAGGAGATCAATGCGTCCACCAGTTTGCATGAATCACTCGACATTATGGTCAAGCATGTGGCCGAGGCCATGCAGGTTGATGTCTGCTCGATCTACCTCCTCGATGAACGCAATCAGCGTTATCTGCTCATGGCGTCTAAAGGCCTGAATGCAGAATCTGTCGGCCATGTGTCTTTGCAGACCGGCGAAGGTCTGGTGGGCCTGGTTGGACAGCGTGAGGAAATTGTCAATCTGGACAATGCCCCTAAACACGAGCGCTTCCTGTTTTTACCTGAAACCGGTGAGGAAATTTATAACTCCTTCCTCGGTGTGCCAGTGATGTATCGCCGTAAGGTGATGGGTGTGCTGGTGGTTCAGAACAAAGAATCACAGGACTTTTCTGAAGCTGCTGAATCCTTTCTGGTGACACTCTGTGCGCAGCTTTCTGGCGTCATCGCCCATGCCCATGCCGTCGGCAATATCGATGTATTCCGTAAGCCAAGCAACCTGCCCGCCTATAAAACCTTTCAGGGAGTTTCTGGCTCCGGTGGTATTGCCTTAGGTCGTGCAGTGATTCTCTATCCGCCAGCAGATCTTGCCGCAGTCCCTGACCGTGAAGCGGATGACATTAGCGAAGAACTGGAGCTATTAGATAACGCCCTGAATTCAGTCCGCGAAGAAATTCAGTCGCTAGATGACAAAATGCAGGATGCGTTGATGGCCGAGGAACGCGCACTGTTTAGCGTGTTTTTGCGTATGCTGGATGAAAATGCCCTGCCTTCAGAAATCAAGGCCTTTATTCGTGAAGGTCACTGGGCACAAGGCGCCGTGCGAATTGTCATTGACAATCATGTGGCACAATTTTCCCAGATGGAAGATGATTATTTACGTGAGCGAGTGGCGGACTTAAAAGATCTGGGTCGCCGCATTCTGGCACGTTTACAGGAAGCCGATGCCAGTCACCGTGAATTGACCGATGAAAGTATTCTGATTGGTGAGGAAATATCGACGGCTGCACTGGTTGAACTGCCCGTGGATAAAATTGCCGCGATTGTCACTACCGAAGGCGCCATGAACTCGCATATGGTGATCGTGGCGCGTGCCCTTGGCATTCCCACCGTAGTCGGTGTAACCGAACTGCCAATCAATACCCTCGATGATGTCGAGATGATTGTCGATGCACATCAGGGGCGGGTGTTTATTAATCCGCCACGTCGCCTGCGCAGTCGCTATAAAGAAATTCAAAAAGAAGAAGAACAGATTGCCAAAGATTTGCGCCAGTACGAAACCAAAGATGCGATTACTCCGGATGGCGTAGCGGTCAAACTCTACGTCAATACCGGCCTGATGATTGATGTGGTGCGTGGCGTGCAGCGCGGTGCCAAAGGTGTCGGTTTATACCGTTCTGAAATTCCGTTTATGTTGCGTGACCGCTTCCCGGGCGAAGAAGAACAACGTGCGATTTATCGTCAGCAGCTTAGTCACTTTGCCAACAAACCGGTAGTGATGCGAACGCTGGACATTGGTGCAGACAAAGACCTGCCGTATTTCTCGATTGAAGAAGAAAATTCGGCACTCGGCTGGCGCGGCATTCGTTTTACCCTGGATCATCCGGAAATTTTTTCTTCACAGATTCGCGCCATGCTCAAGGCCAGTATCGGGCTGAATAACCTGCATATTCTGCTGCCGATGGTGACCAGTGTCAGCGAAGTCGAGGAAGCGCTCTACCTGCTAGAACGTGATCATGCGGCGATTCAGGAAGAAGAACAGGTCAAGGTAAACAAGCCAAAACTCGGCATCATGGTGGAAGTGCCAAGTGTGCTACATCAGATTGATGAATTTTCCGAACTGGTGGATTTCTTCTCGGTCGGCTCCAACGATCTAACCCAATATCTGTTGGCCGTGGACCGCAATAATCCGCGGGTGGCCAATGTCTATTCACATTTACACCCAGCAGTACTTCGTGCCTTAACCCGTCTGGTGCAGGACTGTCATCGCAATGAAAAACCGGTCAGTATCTGCGGTGAAATGGCAGGCGATCCGCTGTCTGCAGTTTTGCTCATGGCCATGGGCTTTAATACCCTGTCGATGAGTTCCAGTAATATTTTACGGGTACGTAAAACCATTTGTCATGTTCCGATGAGTGATGCACAAGAATTGCTGGCACATGTGTTAAAAATGGACAATCCACTCATGGTGAAAAGCTGGTTAGAATATTATTTCAGAACCCATGGTTTAGGGGATATGGTGAAATCAGCATCACGTATGGTGAGTGCCTAATACGGGACTTTTTCCAGTCCCTCGACAGTGGTAGAGGTGGTTATGGAATTTCTGGTCATCCTGTTCATGATTGTTGCGGTGTTCTATGTGGTCATTCTTGCACCGGCCTTGGCTGCCCGCAAAGAAGCTCATAATTCCGGTTCATCTTATATACGCCCCGCCAGCAATCGAGCAACAAGCTATGCCGATCGGCCTAAAATGACTCCATTATTGGGCATTGAAATTTCGGCATCGCAACGGCGGCGTTTAGGCAGAGATGACCCCTCCGTCATTGCTGCCAGACTCTATCACCAACAAAAAGATCAATTTGCCAGTTTTCAGCAGGCCAGACCACAGCCTCATTCCCCTCACCACAAAGCACCAGTGCAAAGCAAACTCAATAAATTCTTTAATGACTTAATCGCGGATGAATCGACAACATCATCCCGGTATCCAAATCAATATTCGCAAACTCGTAACAACCGACCTGTCGCCCCGCTCTCTCCAGTTAAAACTAATCCTAAGCAGCCCCCACGTCGTCCCCAGCCACCTTACAGACCTTAAACGGCCATTAAAAAAGGGCGATCTTCCATGGAATATCGCCCTTGTCTGTGCTTGTTGTAGCCACGTTTTGCATTTTTCTTTCGGTCTACAAAGACCTGGCTTTTGTTGACTTCATGCATGTGTTTTGCCACAAAATTGTGGATCACCACCTGCTCGGCTGTTTTTTTCTTGGCCATTTTACTCTCTATGTGATTTTGAGGAAGGAGTGAGATAATTATAGGGCCGACTGACTAATTTTCAAGCATATTTGCCAATGCTTTTTCAAAAATAAAGCCCATTTAGCCAAGATTTTCTATATGCAAAAATGGGAGTTATAGCCAGAAAACACCCTTATTTCATTCATTATTTTTATGGGTTTCTTCAGCCCAACAAAACTCGATTAAAAAAACGTTTAAAATAAATCAGTTATAAAATTTATTTTAAACAATACTATTCACTTATTATTTTTATCCTTTGATAAAAACATATTATCGACTTAGATATTGTTATTTTCGTTTAATCCCATTCATTATTCGAGTTATTCAAAATATATAGAATTTGATATTGTCACAGAGTGGAAAACCCGTTACTTTTTAAGAGTAACCATTTAATTTTCAACATTTTAAACTTTATTAAATTTAAAAATATTTTTTGAGTGAGCTCACTCAATTATACCCTGAATTCCGTTTTGTGCTGTAACACCCTTTATTTAAAGATATTGTAAATATAGCGAAACCTGATCTGATTAGCATATATCTCAATATTTTATGAATACTAGGTAAACGACATAAGATATTCAAAACTTGGAGAGGAAAGATGAGCCAAGATTTTAAAAAATGCCCTGTCACCCACCTGACCACTGAAGCTGGTGCGCCTGTGGTCGACAACCAGAACAGTATGACGGCAGGTGCGCGTGGACCTTTGCTTGCCCAGGATTTATGGCTGAATGAAAAACTGGCCAACTTTGTCCGCGAAGTGATTCCAGAGCGTCGTATGCATGCCAAAGGTTCAGGTGCTTTCGGTACCTTTACCGTGACCAATGATATTACCCAATATAGCCGCGCTAAAATTTTCTCTGAAGTCGGCAAAAAAACCGAAATGTTTGCGCGTTTCTCAACGGTGGCAGGTGAACGTGGCGCAGCCGATGCAGAACGTGATATTCGCGGTTTTGCCTTAAAATTCTATACTGAAGAAGGCAACTGGGATCTGGTCGGCAACAATACTCCGGTATTTTTCCTGCGGGATGCCCGCAAGTTCCCTGACCTGAATAAAGCAGTCAAACGTGACCCGAAAACCAACAAGCGCAGTGCCACCAATAACTGGGATTTCTGGACACTCTTGCCTGAAGCTTTGCATCAAGTGACCATTGTCATGTCCGACCGCGGGATTCCGACCGGTTACCGTCATATGCATGGTTTTGGCAGTCACACCTTCAGTTTTATCAATGCCAAAAATGAACGCTTCTGGGTAAAATTCCATATGCGTACCCAGCAAGGCATCCAGAACCTGACCGATGCTGAAGCTGCAGACTTGATTGCTAAAGACCGTGAAAGCAGCCAGACCGACCTGTTTGATGCCATCGAACGTGGTGACTATCCAAAATGGAAAATGTACGTTCAGGTCATGCCAGAACTGGAAGCCGAAACAGTGCCTTATCATCCATTTGACCTGACCAAAGTCTGGCCGAAAGGCGATTATCCACTGATTGAAGTCGGTGAATTTGAACTGAACCGCAATCCGGAAAACTATTTCCAGGATGTAGAACAAGCAGCCTTTGCACCAAGCAATCTTGTACCGGGTATCAGCTACTCACCGGACCGTATGTTACAGGCACGTTTAGTGAACTATGCCGATGCAGCGCGTTACCGTGTTGGCGTGAATCATTCACAGGTTCCGGTCAATGCTGCACGCTGTCCTGTACATTCGAACCGCCGTGATGGTCAGGGCCGTATGGATGGCAACTATGGTTCATTGCCACATTACGAGCCGAACAGTTTTAGCCAGTGGCAGGAACAACCGGAATTCAGAGAACCGCCACTGAAAATCACCGGTGATGCCGATTTCTGGGACTTCCGCGAAGATGACAATGACTACTTCAGTCAGCCCCGTGCCCTGTTCAACCTGATGAATGATCAGCAGAAACAGGCACTGTTTAATAACACGGCCGGAGCAATGGGTGATGCGCTAGATTTCATCAAATACCGTCACATCCGCAACTGTTATAGCTGTGATCCAGCCTACGGCGAAGGCGTAGCACAAGCACTCGGCATGACCGTAGCAGATGCCCAAGCAGCACGTGAAAGCGATCCAGCCAAAGGTTTGCCTAGCTTTCTCTAAGCCAGTTTAGACATGTATAGAAACCACCTTCGGGTGGTTTTTTATTGCGGCATCAAGCAGTATAGAAGCAAGCTGGCACAAAAAGAACTACAACAATGCATCCGAATATTGAAGACATCATTCAACAATACGACATCGTTTTATTTGATGCTGTTTGCGTGATCTGCAATGGCTGGACACGGTTTCTGATTAAATACGATAAAAAGATTCAGTTTAAACTGGTTTCCGCCCAATCGCCTTTAGGTACAGCTCTGCTCGAACATTATCAGATGCCCACTGAACATTACACCACGATGCTCGTCATTCAAGATGGCACACTCTATACCGAATCGACTGCCTTGCTGAAAGTACTGCAGCATCTCGGTTTTCCTTTTAATTTAATGAGCGCAGGTTATTTGGTTCCGCGTTTTATCCGCGACTTTCTGTATCGTGTGATTGCTTTAAATCGTTACAAGCTATTTGGTAAAACCGAGTATTGCCTGATTCCATCCAGCGAAAATAAACGCCATTTTCTGGAAGAAGCTGTTCGTGAATCCTAAACCTGTATTCCTACAACCACTGCGTACTATCCAGCTGACTTTGGTCATACTATGGCTCTATCAGGGACTCATTCCAAAAATTCTGTTCCAATCACCCGCTGAAATTAGCATTTGGCAAAATATGGGTTTTGAGCTGGCACTGGCCAAAGTCTTGGTTGGACTTTCCGGAGGATGTGAAATGCTATTTGGCTTATGCTTTCTGTAGTGGCCATTCAACTCATCCAACAGGAACAGAGTAAAATATTTAAACAATAATTCGTTTGCCTTCACGTATGCAATAAAACGGATTAATCAACTTGGAAGAATGCTTGATGATCTCATGCAACTCATGTTCCGGCGCATCCCGGTTTTCATCCGTGAGCTGAAAAGTACGGTAATGAATCGCCAGTGAACATTTGGCCTGCAAGTCATGATGGGCATGAAAGGCATCTTCCGGATTCATATGGATCGCGCGCATCAGTTCACGCGGTTCATACGCTCCTATCGGGAGTAAGGCAATTCGCGGTGCACCCAGACGTTTACGAATTTCTTTAAAATGTGAGGCGTAGCCACTATCTCCGGCAAAAAAACAATGTTCCTTGCCATGTAATAAAGAAAATCCTCCCCAAAGTGCACAGTTCTGATCGCGCATGCCGCGCCCTGAGGCATGTTGAGCCGGCGTATAGACAATCCGGATCTCTTCAAAAAAGGCACTTTCCCACCAGTCCATTTCATGCACGGTATAATGTTCTGGCAAATACCAGGCATTACCCAGACCGGTATAAATCGGCATCTCAAAAGTGTTGTACAGCCATTCCAGACTGGCCAGATCCATATGATCATAATGGTTATGGCTAAGTAGTACAGCATCAATCTGGGGTAACTCATCCAGAGCAATGCCAGCCGGAATGACCCGCTGCGGCCCTGTGGAAGCCGATGGACTGGCATATTCAGCCCAGACCGGGTCGGTCAGGAAATTATAGGGGCCGATCTGAATTAATGTGGTGGCGTGACCAATAAACCAGACTTGCCAGTCATCCAGAGCTGCATCTGGACGTTGCTGTGGCAATGCGCGCGGACGAGAAAAAAACTCGGCACGTTCCTCGTCAAGATTAACATTCCAGGTCTTAGATTTTCGGGTAATGAGCCATTTATATAAATCAAAGCGACCGCGCGATAGAGATGCATGCTCAAGATTACGAAACTGTTTTCCGTCGAAATGATCTGAATGCAGATACTCAAACACTGGCTTAGACCAGAGATGTTTCCAACTGGATTCCGTGATTAACTGGAATTTTTTAGTTTTGAGAAGATCTTGCATAAACATCCACTATTTATTATTCGCTATATGCAAGACAACAACCTCTTGAAATGGTCAAGCGGTGCATCTTTTAATGAGCATACAAACTAAAAACAGGCACACTGCAACATAGTATGAAATCCGTCACAGAAAATCATGTATGTTTTTGTTATTTTTAGCAAAAAAATGGCATTTCATCTGCCTTATGGCTGGCTGAAGCCTTGGATTATCTAGAAAAATATTGCTCTTGCCCTTCTGTCTAAAAATACAAAATGATACTCAATATTTATAAGCTCATGCTAACAAAAGAGCATGCCTGTCCATTGATGATTTTATAATGGAATTCCCCATACATCAGTATCATCACATCAATTGTGCGAGAAAGGCAAGCTGAGGCCAAAATACCAACCTCAAATGATTCTTAGATCTTTACACACGACCTTGGGTTCGTTCCAGCCATACAGCCTTGGTTTGCGGCTTCACAAATAAAGCAATAATTTCCGGATGTAGCTGTTTAATCTGCGCTTCGATCCGGTTGACACAGGCTTCAATTTCATCAGAAGTTAAATCATCTTTAAATTCCAGACTCAATGATGCAATGACTTGCTGAGCGCCCATCTGCTCAGTCAATACCCCATTGGCACTGAAAACGGCCGTATCCTGTTGAGCAATGTTCAATACATTTTCACGCAGTTTTGGATCTGCCGTTTCACCCAGTAACAAACCTTTGGTTTCACGTGCCAGAAACCAGGCAGATACTGCCAGCACGATACCAATTAAAATCGATGCGGCACCGTCCAATTCAGGAATATTCAGTTGATGCGCCAGAAAAATACCAACCAGAGCAATCACCAAACCGACCAGGGCGGCAGTATCTTCAAATAACACGGTAAAGGTCGTTGGATCTTTACTGTGTCGAAATGCTTCAAAATATCCCAGATTTCCCTTTTGTTTACGAAAGGTTTTTAAAGCCACTGACCATGAAAATCCTTCAAAAAGAATCGCCAGACCCAGCACAATATAATTGATCAATGGATCCCGCATGACTTCAGGCTGAAGAATATGCTGTATCCCTTGATAGATGGACACGATCGCACCCAAGGCAAAAACCATCAGTGCCACAATAAAAGCCCAAAAATACAGTTCACGCCCATAACCAAAAGGATGTTTGGCATTTGCCGGTTTTTCTAATTTTTTCATCCCATACAGCAGTAAAATTTCATTCAAGGTATCCACTACCGAATGAATTGCTTCACTGAACATGGCAGAGCTATTGGTTATATAGGACGCAACAAATTTAACCAGCGCAATCGCCAGATTACCAAATAGAGCTGCATAAACTACGATTTTATTGGATTCAGACATCCTGACACTGTCCTAAATAAGCTTGTGCAAGCTTGAATGATTTATGTATCAAAATCTTAATCATTTATTTTTGAAAGTTGTTTTACAAATTGTTGCTTAGTCGTGATCTCTCACGTTGTTGAATCACTTTACTCTCCACTAAAATAATAAAAGGGCTTTCGCCCTTTTGGTTTTTACAGTTTTAATGCTTGGAAAAATACTGCTCGCGCCACTCTTTCCAGAAATACATGATGATCCCGAACATCACCACAGCAATTCCCGCAAAAGCATGACTGCTGATAATTTCATGATTTAAGGTTGCTCCCAATACCAGAGCGATCACCGGCGTCATCACATTACTCAATGAAACGGTCGAAGCATTTAGACGGCGAATCAGCCAGAAATAACACAGCATTGCCACAATCGAAGACATGATCATGGTAAATACAAAACCGATCATTGCCTGTGTGCTAGGCAACTGAGTCGGCATATGTTGCCAGATAAACGGCACTAAAATGACTGAACCAGCCGCGGAGACCAGCAATGACCCCGTCGCTTGCGACATCGGACTCAAGGGTGCACTAATCTGTTTAACCCAGAAGATTGAGCTGATATAAGACACCATACTGATCAGCATCAGTACCACACCCCAAGGATTAATCTTGCTATCTGCCGAGTCGGCGAAAACAAAACACAAACCAGCGACGGCCACTGCCATGCCGAGCCATTGCAGCCAGATCAATTTATGGGTTTTTAAAATCATATGTCCGATTAAACCGGCGATCAGCGGTGAAAAACCAAAAATTAGCGCCATCAAACCTGAGGTCAGATAATTGGCCGCCAGATAAATAAACAGCTGCGCGCCAATTAAATTCAAACTGCCTGCCAGATAACTTTTCATTGAAGTGCGGTCAAAAGGCAGCGGATCGTGCATGATCTTCAGCAGGAACAGTGCAATAACCGAGGCACCAAAATAGCGAATGATCAGCACCCACATCGGGTGAATCTCGGCCACGCTCCAGACAATCGCCAGTGGCGTTGCCGCCCAGATCAGCACCAATAAAGCGTAAATACTTGCTGTGACCGGCAATGAAGATGAAGAACTCATAAGTCTCCTAAACGAGGCCAAGAAGTTCTGGATCAGCAACTTCAAAAATAGCGTATAGCGAATTCATGCTGAGATGAAGTTTTAATTTTTGATAAATTCATCAAGTTTCGTGCATAAAAAACAGACCTATGCAAAACATAGGTCTGTCCAAAAATATCTCAATACAACTTAAGCAATTTTGCGTAAGTCTTGCGCGATATCCAAATGTTTTTCAACATCAAACGCCGTACTTTTGCTGATCATTTTTTTCAAATGACGCATTTCTTTGGCTGCATTCACGGTAATCCCGCCAACGATCTGACCATCAGTCACACCATACATCACGAATGAATTGTCTGCACCTTTGGCTGCATCCATTTCACCACGGATATGCCATTCAGCTGCGGCCATATCGCCGACAAACTGGAAATTGATATTCAGCTGATCCGTCCAGAACCAGGCCGGATTGGCTTTCGGATGTTCCACCCCCATCACGTGACGCGCAAAGATACCTGCCTGAAGGTTGGCATTTTCCCAGGTTTCCACGCGGCGGTGATTGCCACAGTCACGCAACTGAGTCGCAACATCGCCTGCTGCATAAATGTCAGCATTCGAGGTTTGGCAATGTTCATTGACTTTAATCGCAACATCAACGTCCAGACCTGCATCTACTGCAAGCTGTGCATTTGGCACGATCCCGATTCCGTAAACTACAGCATCAGCACGAAGCTCTTCACCGCCTTCCAGCGTTACCACGACTTCTTCACCATCTAAACGGCAATCTGCAATCTTGGTTTCAAGACGCACATCGACCTGGTTTTGACGATGCTGTTCCAGCAGGAATTCGCTCAGGATTTGTGGTGAACAACGGCCCATGACCATTGGACCCATTTCGATCACAGTCACCTGACAGTCTTTGTAACGTGCTGAAGATGCCAGCTCAAGACCAATCACGCCACCACCAATCAGGATGATACGGCGACCGGCTTGAAGCACAGGCACCAGTGCCTGTGAATCTTCCAGGTTACGCAGGGTATAGACGTGTTTGCCCAAAGCATCGAAGTTTGGTAAACGACGCGCTGCACCACCTGTTGCAAGCAAGAGTTTGTCGTAAGCAACAACATCACCGTTCAGGAGTTCAACCGTTTTCGCTTCGGCATTGATTTTCGCCACGCCATTGCCGCGAATCGCTTCCACGCCTAAATCTGCCAGTTTCTGTTCTGACAGGATTTCGATCTTGGTGTCTTCAGGTTTTAGAATCACATCTTTAGACAACGGTGGACGCTCATAAGGAAGATGGCTTTCATCACCAATTAAAGTGATTTTGCCTTCATACTTGTTGCCACGAAGTTCTAAAATTGCGCTCGCACCTGCCTGGCCAGCGCCCACGATCACGATGTTGTTTACGTTGCTCATTTTCTTAACCTTTTAACTCTGCAGATACGATACCGAAGCCGGCAATCCATTCGCTGATGTCTTCATAGCAATGTGTGGTCATTTCATACTCACCCATTTCGCTTAAGGCAGCGAAGGCAGCCATCCAAGAACGGACTTCCTGACCACCACGACCACCATCATGGCGGATTTCAGCTTCAGTCATCGCTTCTAATGTTGCAAAATCAGCATGCTTGAAGGTTTCTAGCAGGGCAATATCCCATTCAGCATTCAAAGGCACGGCAACTGACGTATCTCCTGCTGCCAGCTTTTGACCCACTGCAATAATCTTGGATTGACGTGCATGACGTGCTTCAGGCGTTGGATAACGACCTGCAATCAGGAACTCTTCTACTTCTGGTGGTACTGCACCCATTTGTGGTGTAGGTGGATCATGTGACAGACCACCGGCACCCAAAACAAGCACACGCTCGTTTTCAAGGTTTAAAGACTTGATGTATTGACCCACAGCATGGCCCAAAGCAATAGTACGTTTGGTGGTTGGCATCGGTGCTGCAGCGCCATTAATAAAAATTGGAATCGTTGGATAACGGTCAAGTTTGCCTTCACACAGGAAATGTAAGGGCTGAGTCACACCATGGTCGGCCTGCATACGGTATGAGTAGGCAACATCCACGCCTTCATCCAGTACACGTCGAACCAGATCTAATGCCTTGTCTTCAGGTACATCAATATGGTCATTGTCTTTACCATAATCCCAGTCACCCGCGGCTTTGGCACGAATACCGACACAGAAACTTGGCATCAGGTCATAGAAGAAACCATTAAAATGATCTGGACCAAAAGTGATGATCAGGGTTGGGTCGTAAGCTTTTACTTCAGCAGAGAGTTTTTCAAAAGCAGCACGAACTTTTTGCTCTTTTGATTGATCTTGAGGTGAAGCAAATTCCATTAAAGGACTGTGCGATGCACAAATAAGTTTAACGGCCATGAGAGACTCCAAAAAGGAAGACTTAAATCCTCCCCAACCCTCCTTTAAAAAGGAGGGAGATTTTCCCCCTCTTTTATAAAGAGGGGTAAGGGGAGATTTTTAAAAGCAGATTTTTATTCGTCAAAGAAACCTGCACGTGGCTGACGTAGGCCACGAATACCCAAACCGCATTCTGCATTGATCAGAACACCAGTCAGAGGACGGTTATTTTGACGAGATGCCAAGAGCACGTATGAACCTGTCATATCTTCCGGTTCAGGCAAGAAATTCAGTGGCATGCCACGTGCAATTTTCTCAGGATCACGCGCATCGAGCAGGCCCACATTTTCCTGATCCAGCGATGCCGCGCCTTTGATATTCACATTCATACCTGACGGTGCAACAGCGTTCACTCGTACTTTAGGCGCAAGCTCATAAGCCAGTTCTTTCATAATGCCCACCCCTGCATGCTTAGATGCAGTATATACAGGGCCTCCGCCAGCGGAGTACAGTGCCGAATTAGACAAAGTAAATATGATAGAACCTTCAGAAGCGATCAATGCATCCAGTGCAGCCTTCGCACCAAGGATCAGAGATTTGGTATTAATCCCCATAATCTCGTCAAAGGCTTTCTCCAGCTGCTCACCAGAGGTATTGACGATATCGGCATAGTGATCCCAGATACCGGCATTACCAACGAAACAATCGAGTTTACCGAAACGTTCCACAGTTGCTTGAACTGCACGAACGTTATCTGCATAGCTGGCTACATCACCTTCGATCGCAAGAACTTTTCCACCGAAGTGTTCATTTAATGCATCTACTTTAGCTTTTGAACGTTGAAGAACCGCAACTTGTGCACCTTCCTCAATAAAACGCTCGACCAAAGCCCAGCCTAAGCCTGAACCACCACCAGTAATAAGTGCAACTTCGCCTTGTAGCCAACCCATGCTTACTCTCCTGCCATCTCTACAAACAATTGACCATCTTCAACAATCACTGGGAATGTTTTGATTGGATCAGTTGCAGGTAAACACAATGCTTCACCTGTTTTTAAACAGAAACGTGCTGAATGCAATGGACATTCCACAGTACCGTCATCTTCCAGATAACCTTCAGACATAGAAGCATTACCATGACTGCATTTATCGTTCATAGCGAAGAATTCACCGCCATTGTTAAATACAGCCAGCGCTTCGATACCGTTTACGCCACAATCTACTTTTAACGCTTCGCCTTCGTCTAATTCGTCAACTTGGCAAACAAAAATCTTATTCATTAGAAGAATACACTCAGGTTATGTGAGCTATATGTCGCTTGATCAAGCGTGATCTTACGGTTGAAGATCTGGAAGCCGAGGCCGCCTTCAACTTTACGGATCTTGTCATGACGTTTACCGCAGTAAATGACAATGTCTTTCTCTTTTTGCGTACGATATAGCAAATAGGTTACGTACACGTCGTATTCGCCTTCAACTTCAGTTGGCTCTACGATCACGTTGCTCACCATGTGGGTGGTACGTGATGGAGGCTCTTCAGCCCAAGCCATACCGGTTTCCAGACGAGCTACACGACGTTCTAAAAGATCTTTCGAATCGTTGAACACCCAAGTTGTAGGTGGTTCAACTGAACGACGACGGTCACGGGTTTGTGCGTTTGGTGTGGTACGTAACGTGTAAGAAATATCTTCAGCTAACGTGTCTAACCATTCGCGGAATTTCCAATCGTCAAGCAATTTTGCTTCGCGATACAGGAACTGACTAATTTGGTGATGAAGTTCTAAGCTGATTTGACTCATTTCATAAGCTCCTTCTCATATTCGTCAGCTGCTTTTTCTACGTCTTCCCATTTTTCATGGATCAATAAATCTGCCCAGCGGCGGTACATACCACGTGCTGCAGTTTCAGAGAAAATGTAGTTGGTGATACCCGGTATACCATCTTCACGTACTTTTTCGTTGCCTTTACCCATTTCCATAATGAGTTTGTTTTGACGCGCTTTATAACCACGTAAAACTTTTTGGATCTCGATCCAGTTTTCAGAATCATCTTGCTCTAGGAAACCGGCTGGACCAAAGGCACGCGTTGCAGAACGCTCAAATGCTTCTTTCACTTCTTGAGATGCTTCAGCATCCGCGATACAGAATGCCCACACTTCAGTTTTGTTTGGACCACGTGGGTGCCATACGCGAAGTGTTGCAGTACCGTTCAACCAAGACAAAGTTGGGAACATGGTGTTGTGACCTGCAAGACGCAGTGCACGAGTCTCGCCTAGGCGCTCTTTAACTTCGTCATAAGTTTCACGGAAGTAGTTGGCAACTTCACCGTCAACCCACACGTTTGCATCTGGTTTCTCTGTGAAGAAGAAGCCTGAACCGTGACCACGTGAACCGTACTGGATCGCGTCTTTGGCAGTTTCCCAAACTGGACGAGCAGTTTGCGCAGCACCTAATTTTTTAGAAGATTCGTCGTCTGGTTTCGCGCCCAATACTTGGATCGCAGAAGCGTGAGAGAACAAGGCGTGGTATTGGTCAGATGCAAACTGTTCCGCTGCAAATTTCCAGTTACACTCGATTTCCCACTTGTGTACACCACCGATGATTTCTGTACCACCTGGACGACGGTCAACAACGCCATCTAAGTACCAAGCGATATCGCCCATGTATTCTTCTAGATCAGGCGTGGTTTCATCCCAACAAGCGAATACCAAGCCTTTGTAAGACTTCACACGATTCACTTCAACCAGACCCCATTGCTCTTTACATGCACCATGTGGGTAAGCACGATCTTCAAGCGGGATATCTTTTAAAGAACCGTCAATGCCGTATGACCAGCCGTGGTACGGGCAAGTAAATGCGCGGGTATTACCACAGTCAGCGAAGCTTACACGCATAGAACGGTGACGGCACTGGTTTAAAAATGCTTTGATTGAGCCATCTTTTTGACGTGCCACAATGATTGGATCTTCACCCATATAGGTGTTGAAGAAATCACCAGCCTTAGGAATTTGGCTTTCATGGCAAAGGAATAACCAAGTACGACCGAAAACACGTTCGAGTTCTAATTCGTAAATGTCAGGATCTGTATAAATAGATGGCGTAATACGTCCATTTTGTGCATCGACTAAAGCATCGATTTCGCGCACATCAATTTTTCCACTCATGAAAAGCTCTCCTGTGACCTATCTTTGGCACAAAGTAATAGACTCAACTTTTCAACGATGATGGATTTGACAGCGTTTTTCGGGAAATATTTTTTTTGTTTCAATTAAGAGCTTAAAACAATTATTAAGCACGTGAATTTTTATATTAAAACATCTATTAATTCCGCCAGAGCATTTAGTTTATGAATGGGAAAATAATCTTCACGACATAGTTGTTTATAGATTATACTTTGAGGAAATTATAGTAAGACATTTTTTGGATTACTCTTTGGGTTGATGACATGGAATTACGACACCTTCGCTACTTTATCACCGTTGCTGAAGAGCTCAATTTTAGTAAGGCAGCACTTAAACTTTATACGGCTCAACCCTCACTTAGCCAGCAAATCAAAGACCTGGAAGAAGATATCGGGGTAAAGCTACTCAACCGGACCAAACGTAAAGTAGAGCTGACCGAAGAAGGCGCCGTATTCCTGGAACAGGCTCGTCTCACCCTTGCACAGGCAGATAAAGCCGTTGCCATGGCACGTCAGGTGTCACAGGCCAAACAGCAAATGCTCCGTATCGGTTTTGTACCGGTGGCCGAGATGAAAATCTTCCCCTATATCTTGCCAAATCTACGTGTACAGAACCCGGATTTAAAAATTGAACTGCTCAGCCTGAACAACAATGAGCAGATGCGTTTGTTAAAAAAAGGCGATCTGGATCTGACATTTACCCGTCATAATTTCAATAGTGATGAAATTGAAAGCCAGTTCGTGATTCGTGAACCGCTGATTTTTCTCCTGCCTAAAGATCACTCCTTAGCAAAATACGAAAGAATTCCTTTTAAAGCATTGAATGGTATTGATTTTATTATTCCATCAGCAGAGCAGTCATTGACCCTGAACCAGGCAATTCTGGACTTTGCCAAAGCCCACGGTATTGAATTCAATATTGTGCAAAAGGCCGATAATATTTTATTTAATATCAACTCGATCGGAATGGGCTTGGGCTGTACCATTTTGCCTGGATATATTGCACCACTGACCATGGACAATACCGTGATTCGTCCGCTAGACGTAGAGTTGCCCTATTTAGACCTGTATGTCAGCTACCATAAAAACAACAAATCCTATGCCGTCAGCAAATTTCTTGAACTTTTGACCCGTGTGTTCTATCTGGATATTAACCGTAGTGAACAAAATTAATCCCATTTCTTCCTCTCATTAAGCCTATGCCATTCAACTTTTGACAGGCATGTGCTTTTTTTTGTTTTATTATTTTATGCTTAAGAATTCAATTTTAATTTAATTTTTTGATAAAGGATCTATTTCTAGCATTTAAATTTGTCACTTGACCTCGACCAAAATTGTGTATTTTTAGCTCTAAATGTGCTGCATTTACCACTTAAGTCTAATAAAGTTTCATTCGGATTTTTCTCAGTTTAAATAGCTCAAACCTATAAAAATTATTAGATTTTTAGATTTATCCAAATAAATGAGAATCAAACTCACTTAAGCACCCTGCCTTAAATATTTCCGATATAAAAAAGGATGACCGAAGCCATCCTTTTTTAAAACTACATTGAGCTTATTTTACGCCGTGTACAGCCAGGTAGTTTTTGATCACAGTGTTGAATTCGTCTGCTTTTTCAACTTGAGACCAGTGACCGCATTGGCTGAAGATATGTGCATCAGCATTTGGCACGATGTTCAGGATGTCCCAAGTACGAGAAACCGGAATCACCACGTCTTGCGTACCATGAATCAACAATACAGGCACAGTAATGTCTTTCATTTTTTCGAAATCTAATGGGAATTCGAAACGGTCACGGTCACGTGCGCCAACCACATCCATTAAACGATTTGATGCATAGTCATTTGCAGCAGAAGCAAAACGTACTTTTATCAGTTCATCAGTAATCAGGTCTTTGTTTACAACAAACATAGAAAGGGTTTTCTTGATCCCTTCTTCTGTAAGAACTGGGTTTGCGTGAGCTTTGAGTGCAGCAGTCTGTTTCGCACCGCCCGTACCCATAGACACGATACCCAAAATACGATCTGGATAATCCAATGCCATCTGGAATGCTAACCAGCCACCCAGAGAGTTACCCACCAACCAGGTTTTTTCAATACCCAAAGCGTCTAGCGTACGGATCGCATGATCTACCCAGGCACGGATACCATATTCAGTACCCGGCGCAACCACAGTCTGGCCATAACCAATGGTATCAATCGCGATACAACGTGCCTGCTCACCAATTTGTGGCAGATTTAACCACCAATTTGCCGCGGCCGATACACCTGTACCTGAACCGTGTAAAAATAGAATAGGCGTACCTTCACCAATTTCGTGGTAATGGGTCAACTCGCCTTCAGCGGTTTCAATCCATTTGTCTTCTAAGCCAAAGAATGGATCTGTTTGATAGTCAGGGATTTGAACAGTGCTCATATTGCTTCCTCTTACAGTCTTTCGCTTGCGTGTCCCTCTATTTTCAAGAATTCGACGTCAAGTTGACTCATTAAAATGACTTGTGTACACCCTTATATTAACCGCTCAGCTGCAGCAAACTGATACAAAATTACGATTGCACCCTACAAAATAGATATAACTTAAGTGTTTGTTTTATTTATTAATTTATAAATTAAACCCTACATAAACTAAGGCTTTAACTGCATTCTTAAACCAAAAAGCAGCCAGAAGACTGACTGCTTTTAAAATATACGAGTATTAGAATTTATGCGTATAAGTGGTGGCGACACGGTATTCTTGCAGGTCTGGTTTTGCTGGATTGGCAAAATTCACATCAATATACATCGCCTGTACACCCAAACCTTTTAATTTACCTTCTGGCACAGTGTAGTTCACGATGGCATTCACTTCATCCGTATTGAAGTTCTGACCTTGATACGCCCCAGTACCTTTCTGATCATAACCTTTGAAATATACGGCTGTTGCATTTAAGCCTTTTGCACCCATTTCAGAGAAATCATAGCCATAAGAAACACTCCATGACTTTTCTTCTGGCGCGGTAAAAGTCGCTACCCCCCAGTTCGCCAGATAAGGCTGTGGCACCCAACCACCCAATGTCGGGAATGCGCTATCACCAAACATTTGCTGGTAACCCACACCTACGCTATGTGCACCATGATTTACTTTTGCAGCGACAGACACAGCCTGGTTATCAATTTCACCATACAGCTTGTCACCTGATTCCGAGTTATCGAAGTAACGGATGTGGCTATCTAATTTGGTTTTTTCACCGAGCGCAGTTTTGTAATTGACACCCAGATAATGCTGTTGATAAATGTCTTGAACATCGGCATACCAGTAGCTCGCACCTACTTCTTTAGTGAGTTGGTGATCTACACCCGCAATCCACATGCCATCAGCTTCAGCACCCGTATCATAGAAACTTGGTGGAGCAAATTTAGTTAAATCACGGAACTGGTTGTCATAACGGTTATTAATGCCATCAATATAAGCCAGAGTCAGTTTAGTATCTTTAAGGTCTTTAGACTCTAACCAGGCACCACTATAAGTCGTCAATAACTGACGGGATGGATCGAATACCAAGACTGGAGATACCGGCAATAACTCACCGACTTTCAGTTCAGTTTGTGACACTTTGGCTTTTAAGGTCGCGCCGACTTTACCGAAATGGTCTTTTGACTCTTTGCCATCGTGCGGTAAAACCCAGTCCGGATTTTTATCACGGCCATTGAGTTTGACTGCATGTTGCACCAGTACATCAGCACCAACCTGCACACCACCACCGATATCGTGATAACCGGACTTGGCATCCAGAGTCACCCCTTGTGACCAAGAACCCCAGTTACGTGATGAATAGTCATCTTGATACTGACGATCTAGATAAAAGTTTTTAAATTTAAGCTGGACATTACTATCGTCAATAAAATCTGCATTCGCTGCAGTTGTTCCTAAACTTGCTGTTGCAGCAAGCATTGCTATCCATAAGTTTTGACGACGCATGGCTTATTCCTAGTAATCAAATTAAGCTATGCCGCTATCATGCTCAACTCTAGTTTTTTTAAAAATCCGACTACAGTATTAAAATTTTTCTATTAATCTATATAGATAGAATAAGTATGCTGAAATTTGAAAAAGACTTATATTTATAAACAATTAACTAAAATAAAAAATTAACCAGATAATCAATATAAATCCATGTTTTCTCTTATATAAACAGCCATTATTTTTTTATAATTTAAAAATAACTTTTTATTTATCGTTTTTATGTTTAAGGAAATATATGTGATTATTTTCTTAAAGCAAAGAATAATAATTAAAATATCTTATTCCATCGTTTTAATATCTTATTCATTTTATTCAAATAGATAAAAAAGCGCCCTTTCGGACGCTTTTTTAAAATTTAGCTTTTAACTATTAAGCTTGAAGCTCTTTCGCTTTAGACATAGTCAATGCCAAATCTTCAATCATGTCTTCCTGACCACCAACGGTGCCACGACGACCAAGCTCAAGCAGAATTTCACGAGCAGATACGCCATATTTTGCTTCAGCACGTTTAGCGAACAGCAGGAATGAAGAGTAAACACCCGCATAACCTAAAGTTGCAGCATCACGGTCCGCACGGATCTGATGAGTCATCATTGGAATGATCAGATCTTCTGCAACGTCTTGTACTTTAAACAGGTCAACACCAGTTTCCATTTGCATACGATTGGCAACCGCAACAAACAGTTCAAGTGGCGTATTACCTGCACCAGCACCCAGACCGGCAGATGCCAAGTCAACACGTGTTGCACCCGCTTGTACAGCAGAAACAGAGTTAGCTACGCCCATACCTAAGTTGTGGTGACCATGGAAACCGATTTCGATGTCTGAACCCAAGTTAGCACGTAAGATACCTACACGGTCAGTCACGTCTTGCGGAAGCATATAACCAGCAGAGTCAGTAACATAGATACAGTTAGCACCGTATGACACCATTTTTTGTGCTTCTTCAAGTAATTTTTCAGGTGTTGCCATGTGAGCCATCATCAGGAAGCCCACAGTGTCCATACCCAGTTTACGAGCAGCAGTAATGTGCTGTTCAGAAACGTCTGCTTCAGTAGAGTGAGTCGCTACACGAATAGTTGCTACACCTACATCATGTGCCATTTTCAGGTGATCAACCGTACCGATACCAGGAAGTAAAAGTGCAGATACTTTCGCTTGTTTCAGGTTTGGAATCACCGCTTTCAGGTATTCTTCATCAGTTGCAGCTGCGAAACCGTAGTTCACAGAGTTACCGCCAAGGCCGTCACCGTGTGTTACTTCAATTAAAGGTACGCCGGCATCATCAAGTGCTGTTGAAATTGCAATCATTTGCTCAACAGTCGTTTGATGGCGCTGCGGGTGCATACCATCACGCAAAGTCATATCATGAACAATAATCTTAGACATTTTGGTATTCCTTTAAGCTTCAGCGGTGTTGAACACGTGTTCTGCGAACATTTCTGCGGTACGTGCAGCTGCTGCAGTCATAATGTCGAGGTTACCTGCATATTTCGGCAGGAAGTCACCCAGACCTTCAACTTCAAGGAAGATCGATACGCGGTTGCCATCAAATACTGGACCATTCACCAGTTTGTAACCTGGTACGTATTTTTGAACCTCGAGGATCATCGCATGTACAGATTCAGTGATCGCTGCCTGATCTGGCTCACCTTCTACTAGACAGTGAACAGTATCACGCATCATCAGTGGTGGCTCAGCCGGGTTAATGATGATGATCGCTTTACCTTGTTTCGCACCACCGACTTTCTCAATTGCACCAGCAGTAGTACGCGTGAATTCGTCGATGTTTTTACGTGTACCAGGACCAACTGATTTAGTAGATACAGTCGCAATGATTTCGCCATAGTTCACAGGCTGAACGCGAGAAATCGCTGCAACCATAGGAATCGTTGCCTGACCGCCACAAGTTACCATATTGACGTTTGGCACTTCACCTTGTTCAAGCAATGCTTCAAGGTTGACAGGTGGTACGCAGTAAGGACCAATTGCAGCTGGTGTTAAGTCAATCATTAACACGCCAAGCTCGTTCAGCTTACGGCTGTTTTCAGCATGTACATAAGCAGAAGTTGCATCGAAGGCGATTTTGATGTCATCTTCAACTACGTGAGGCAGCAAACCGTCTACGCCTTCAGCAGTGGTTTTTAAACCCATTTTTGCTGCACGTGCTAGACCTTCAGAAGTTGGGTCAATCCCCACCATCCATACTGGTTCTAACCATTCGCTGCGTTGCAGTTTATAAAGCAAATCAGTACCAATATTACCTGGACCGATCAATGCACATTTAATCTTTTTCATGAATGTACTCTCTTGTATTCCCTTATTCAGCAGCAAAAGCAGCTGTTACTGAACCAAAGCCTTCAATTTCAACTTTGAATTCATCGCCCGGCTGAGCCACGACCATTGGACCTAAAGCACCAGTTAAAATAATGTCGCCTTTTAATAATGGACGGCCACGGCGTACCATTTCGTCAGCTAGCCATACAGCAGCGTTTAATGGGTTCGCCAGACATGCTTTACCCACACCTTGAGAAACCACTTCATCACCACGCGTCATGACCATCTTGCAGTTCACAAGATCAAGGTTTTCCAGTTTGACAGGCTTAGAGCCCAGAACGAATGCAGCAGAAGATGCGTTATCAGCTACGGTATCAATCAGGCTGATTTTCCAGTTTTCGATGCGGCTATCGACCACTTCTACAGCAGGAAGTGCATAGTCAGTTGCACTAATGATGTCTGCATACGTGTGTTTTTCTTTGGTTAAATCCTGGTTAATCACCAATGCGATTTCTGCTTCAACTTTTGGCTGAATCAGAAGACCGGCTGGAATTGCTTCACCATCGCCATAAGCCATGTCGGCAAATAACATACCGAAATCCGGCTGATCTACACCCAGTTGCGCTTGAACGACTTTAGACGTCAAACCAATTTTACGACCCACCAGACGGCGACCTCCCGCCAAAGCACGCTCGGTATTTACTTCCTGAACCGCATAGGCAATATCTACGTCAGCACTTTCACCACCAAGTTCCGGGCGAATCGGTGCGATCGCAGTTTTTGAGAGTTCAGCAGTACGTAATGCTTGTGCAACTGATTCAACAACAGCAGAATTCGACATCAATGTTTCCTTAAACTGCAAAAATGAGGCTTATGCCGAGAACTAAGACAGGCAAAATGTTTTGACCTGATCATTTCGATCATTCCAATAAACAATTGCGCCTAGTACGGGCATATGAATAAACAGTTTTAGGATGGGAAAAATACGACGTGAATGCCAATAGTTATTTTATTTTTTGCAATAGCTATTATCTATAAATTAAATTTATAAAAATCAATTAAAAACATAATCTTATAATTATGAATTAAGTTATATCCAACTAAATAACTCAACAATCATGACAGAACAAAACCACTGTAATCACAACTTTAGACTAAAAGATAAGACCAGTTGTTCAAATCTACAGCATTGATCCGCATCTTCCGTTTCAGAAAATGCTGGATCTTGAATAATGACTAAGATACTAGATTAAATCGCTTCCTTCCATTGGACTTTAGCCAATAAAAAGTCATGCAAGCTGCTGACATCATTCACAATTGAGAGTGGATTAAACTGCGCCAAGGTTTCCGGTGTATGCACGCCATAAGCCACACCCACACCTGGCATGGCAATGTTCATCGCCATTTCCAGGTCATAAGACGTATCACCAACCATAATCGCTTCATGCGCATTGACACCAGTTTCAGCCAGAATTTCAGCTAGCATTAAAGGATCAGGTTTAGAGCGGGTTTCGCTTGCAGCACGAGTCGCATGAAATAGATCCATACTCTTGGTTTGCTTTAATACTCGATCTAAACCTTTACGACTTTTACCTGTCGCCACTGCTAGTTTGATGCCTTCGTCTTTTAAGGCATAAAGCATCTCAGACACACCCTCAAACCAAGCATCTTCAACAGAATTCGCGACATAATGTTCTGAATAAGCCTGCAGAATATCGGCATGTAATTCTGGCACGCTTGGGAAAAGTCTCTGTGCCACTTCTGGTAAACCTAGGCCAATAATGCTTTTCGCATCTGCATCAGTCAGCGGTTGCTGAAACTGCTGCGCAGCAAACTGCAGGCTCGACACGATCTGACCCACTGAATCAAATAAAGTGCCATCCCAATCAAAAATGACCAGTTTTACAGGTGAATTCATATAAGGTTCCTAGTATTTGATTCAGTGGAAGAAGATTCGCTACTTCTCGCATGCAATTTCAAAACATGAATAAGCTTTTGTAATATCCCCTCTCCTTCTAGGAGAGGGTTAGGGAGAGGTTAAATTAATTCATAACCTCAATCAGCTTCAATGACGAACTGTTTTCGTATAGGTATTATCTACTTTTCAAGGATGAAAAGTAGCAAAAATCCTTTGTTACTCTGATGGCACGTCCCTGTGCCACAGACTAACAGCGCCATCCATGTCGCCTTTCATTAATTTAGAAATTGTCTTGAATCGTCTTTACACTGTTTTTAATAAAGAGAAGGACTTTTTCCACTCAAGTAAAGCAAGATAAGACTCATCAAAAAGCTAAAAATTACTCGTCATCTTCCGTAGGTATTACCACCTTATCCGCCTTTTGCGCACGAAGCTGAGCTACAAGACTCTGCATATCTTCAGGCAAAGGCGCTTCAATCGTCGGATAACCCGGAATTTCTAAGCGCATCGCATGCAGACATAAACGACGTGGTTTTGGCCCACGATATTCTGTTTCATGACCATAC
Organism: Acinetobacter sp. YH16052; assembly: GCF_013417155.1. Classification (GTDB taxonomy): domain Bacteria; phylum Pseudomonadota; class Gammaproteobacteria; order Pseudomonadales; family Moraxellaceae; genus Acinetobacter. Next base: position 138,100 of record NZ_VPEO01000006.1, read on the forward strand.
TTTTCATCGCCTACTAGCGGATGACCAATACTCAAACCATGAACACGAATCTGATGGGTACGACCAGAAAGCGGAGATGCATACACCAGTGTGGCATGCATAAAACGTTCCTGCACATTCCACTGGGTTTTAGACTCTTTACCTTCTTTCGGGGACACGCAGACACGACGTTCACCATTGGCCAGCTCGTAACGATGTAAAGGTGCATCAATCAGCTGTTTATCCAGACTGACCTGCCCTTTTACTACAGCGGCATAGGTTTTTTTGATTTTATGTTCACGCAACATATCTTGTAATGTTTTCAACACGCTACGCTTTTTGGAAATCATCACCAGACCGGAAGTATCACGGTCAATCCGGTGAATCAGTTCCAGATACTTTTTACCGGTTGCGGCACGCAAGCCCTCAATCAGGCCATAGGCCACACCGCTACCACCATGCACAGCAATCCCGGAAGGTTTATTCACGACCATCAAACCTTCATCTTCATAAATCACACGGGCCAATAAGCCTTGTGCCACTTTGTCAGAAACAGGTGCAGCAGATTCATCTTTTTGTTCATAGCGAATCGGCGCAACGCGAATCTGGTCACCGATTGCGAGTTTGGTTTCTGCTTTAATGCGTTTTTTATTAACGCGAACCTGGCCTTCACGAATCAGACGATAGATACGGCTTTTTGGCACACCTTTCAGACGACTAAACAGGAAATTATCGATGCGTTGTCCATCTTGATGTTCATCCACTTCAAACCAAGTGACGTTTTGCCATTGTTGCGTAGAATTCATACAGTTACTATGACCCAAAAAATACTAAAATTGATTAAAAACTGATCACTTAGGTTATGCTTTACACAAGAAACATAAGCTTAGCCCATAGGCAGATGATGCAAGGTTTGATATAGTCAGCGCACGGAAACCATCGTTTGTGAGTAAAAGTTGAATCATTTCAGATTTTTCTGAACTTGATTGTTCAATTAAAGACTCACATGATACGGGAAGGTCCCCAAAGAATTATGCCACGCCGAAGGCTTATTATATCGGCAAACAAAGCAAACTGTTGCGTTTAATTGTACCTCAGGTACATAAATCAGTTTGTCTTAAAAAATATGTCGCCAACTTTGTTGGTTTTTAAACGTAAACTGATACACATCAGATTAGTCGCAACCTGAAGACGACTTCAGGCTACAGCGTTGATGCATTGGATCTGCACAGTTTGTAAAGATACGACGACAATTCCGTATCAAGACACTTTCTATAAAGAAGGGATGATCTTCGAGCAATGTGACAGTGAAAGTTACACACATCCAATGCACCGCTCGTCCGCCAGTGAAGCGTTCAGGTGACTTTAATCCGTTTAAAGATTGAAGCCGTATTGCCATCATCAATACGTGAATCAAAAACCGAAGCCCATCTATATTAAATAGAGCTCGGTCATAAAAGACTCAAACCACAATGAAATTCATTGCAGATTTGAGCCATTGATCCGTGATGTGTGATGTTCGCTACGTGTATAGCGATTTTTTGCTGTGTATCACTATAAGGTGTTACACCCATGAAACGTATGTTGATTAATGCAACACATGCCGAAGAAATTCGCGTTGCACTTGTCACTGGTCAGCGTCTTTACGATTTTGATTTAGAAAATCGTACCCGTGAACAAAAAAAATCCAATATCTACAAAGGTCACGTGACTCGCGTTGAACCTTCTTTAGAAGCTGTATTCGTTGAATACGGTGCAGGTCGCCAAGGCTTCCTGTCAATGCGTGAAATCGCGAATTCATATTACAAAGCCGACCCTCGCCAAACTTCGAATATCCGTGAACTGATCACTGAAGGCACCGAGCTTCTGGTTCAGGTGGAAAAAGAAGAGCGTGGCAATAAAGGCGCTGCCCTGTCTACTTTTATCTCACTTGCTGGCCGTTATTTGGTCTTGATGCCAAACAACCCTAAAGGTGGTGGTATCAGCCGTCAGATTTCTGGTTCAGTGCGTGAAGAACTGAAAGAAATGCTGGCAACACTGAACGTGCCACGTGGTATGAGTGTGATTGTGCGTACTGCCGGGATCGGTCGTTCACAAGAAGAATTGCAACTCGACTTACAGCACTTGTTAGACCTTTGGGCACAAATCCAGAGCACTGCAAGTTCAGGTCCATCGCCAATGTTGGTACATCAGGAAGCGGGCGTAGTGACACGTGCCATTCGTGACTACCTGCGTGATGATGTTGCTGAAATCCTGATTGACTCAGAACAAGCTTATAACGAAGCTTATAACTTCGTAAAAGCGGTAATGCCACGTCAGTTAGAAAAACTGAAAACTTATACCTTAAATGAACCTTTATTTGCGCATTTCGCGATTGAAAGTCAAATTCAAACTGCTTATGAACGTGAAGTAAAACTTCCTTCGGGCGGTTCGATCGTAATCGATCAAACTGAAGCTTTAGTGTCAATTGACATTAACTCGGCAAAATCGACTCGCGGTAGCGACGTTGAAGACACCGCGTTAAATACCAATATTGAAGCGGCAGAAGAAATCGCGCGTCAATTACGTTTACGTGATATCGGTGGTCTGGTGGTGATCGACTTCATCGACATGACTAAAGACCGCAACCAGCGTATGGTGGAAGCGAAGCTGCGTGAAGCGACGCAAAGTGACCGTGCCCGTATCCAGTTCGGTCAATTGTCACGTTTTGGTTTGATGGAAATGAGCCGTCAACGTCTGCGTCCTTCTCTTGAAGAAGCGACTGGCTACGTTTGCCCACGCTGCCATGGTACCGGCATGGTTCGTGATCTTCGTTCTTTATCACTTTCGATTATGCGTAAAGTGGAAGAGATCGCGTTACGTGAACGTCATGGTGAAGTTCAAGTCGAAGTTCCAGTCGAAATTGCTGCCTTCTTATTGAATGAAAAACGTCACACCTTGGTGTATTTAGAACAGACTTCAAATGTACGTGTCACTGTGCTGCCGCATCCGCATCTGGAAACACCGCATTATGAAATCACTTATAATGCCGAAGGCTTTGCACCAACCAGCTATGAACGTACTGAAGCAACTCGTTCAAGTGAAAAAGAGTTGGGCTATGAGTCATCTGAATGGCATTTAGAAGAAGAACAACATACGCATGCTGCTGCACCAGCGCCTGCTCAACAGCAAAACAACGGCAGAAACAATAAACGCCGTAACCAGCAAAACCAAAATGCACAGCAAGTACCTGTTGCGCAACAAGCTCCAGCCCAAGCACAAGTTGCTGCTCCTGCATCTAGCCCATGCGCATGGTTAGAAAACCTGTTTGTTCAAAAACAGGCTGCGACTGTTGATCAATCGCGTACTGCCAACAATGCAGCTGCAGCAATTGAACAAATGATCAATGGCGGTGCGGTGAGCCGTGGTCAGTTCGGTCAATTGTCTGCACCAGTGGCACAACCTGCGCCACAGCAAGTGTCTCAACCTGCTGCTCCGGCAAGCAGCAATGCCTACCTTGCACCATCGACTGTAGCGCAAAAACAGGAACGTGATGCTGAAAAACCGGCAGAGCGTGATGAAAGAGCGCCGCGTCATAACAATAAAAAACCACGCAATCCGAAGCACAAAGAACCGCGTGAGCAGGTTCAGTCTGAAGCTTCCGCTCCTCAGCAACATCAGGTGCATGAAGAAGTGGTTCAGGTATCTCGTCAAGAGCAACGTCATGAAGCACGTGAAAACAAGCGTAATTCTCGCCGTCAGCATCACAATGAGCCATCTCAGCAAAATGATGTTCAAAACAATGAACAACAGCCTCAACAGGTAATGCCACGTCGTGACCGCCGCAACCAGCCACGTCAGGAACGTCCAAATCGCCACCGCGATCCAAGCGTGCTGAATGAGCAGGCTCAACAAGCAGCACCTGCAGTCGTTGAAGTTCCAGCAGTCAATGACAAGCAGCTTCGTGTTGAATTGGTCGATGCGCCACGTCAAGACGTGATGCCGACTGCTATGGTGGTGAATATTGACCAGGCGAAAAGCGAAATCGTGGCATTGAATGACAATGCTGCAGTTGTAACGCCAGCGGTTGAAGTTACTGCACCGGCAGATGCGCCAGTTGAAGAAGCCGCTGCTGAAAATGTAGTAGAAGCTGCACTGACAGCACCTGCTGAAGAAGTTGTGACAGCGGAAGAATCAAGTGCTGAAAAACCTCGTGCCAGCAACGATCCGCGTCAGCGTCGTCGTCAGCAACGTGAAGGACAGCCTCAACAGGCTACAGTTCAAAAGTTGACTCCGTCACAAGTACCAACTTTGGGTCAGTTCACTATTGGTAGCCTGATTCGCCATGTCTATGGTGAAGACTGCTCCGTACTGATTGAACAGTTTGGTTTATTGCCAACCTTCAACCGTGCTCTAGAGAAGTTTACAAAAGAGTACAACGCGAGTCTGGTGGCTGCAGCATCGCCTGCCGCAGAGAAAAAACCGGTTACCCGTGATGTTCAAGTAACCGTAGCCAAGGTTGAAGCGGAGCCGGCTCCAGTTCTGGACCTGACTCCACCAAAACCGGTGTCGGACAAACGTGTCGCAAACGATCCACGTGAGCGTCGCCGTCTGGCTAAACAGGCTGCAGAACAGGCTCTGCAACAAGCCAAGCAACAGGCCAAAGTAGAAACAGCTCCGGCAGTTGAAACTGCGCCAGAAGCACCTGTAGCAGCAGAAGCGCAAGCAGAGTCTGCTGAAGCAGCGGCAACTGAAACTCCAGTAACCACTGAAATCGCTATTGAAGAAACCGTAAATGCTCAGCCAGCTGAACAAGCAACTGAAACGACGGCACCAGTAGATACAGCTCCTACAGAAGCGGCTCCAGTGACTGAAGCTCAACCTAGAGATGCTGCGCCAGTTGAAGCAAATGCTGAATCAGAAGCTCCTGTTACAGAAGCCCAGGATCAGGCCGAAGTAACAACAGAGGACACTGAAGCCAGCGAAGCTGAAAAAGCGGAGAAACAGGCTGCTCGTCCACGTCGTCCACGTGGTCGTCCACCGAAAAAAGCCAATACTGCAACTGAATCATAATTTGCTCAATTGCAGTCATCTAAAAAAACCTAGTCATTTCGGTGACTAGGTTTTTTTTGCTAGATTTAGTCAGAATAGGTTGATTGCACTAGTGTTTTAACGCTAAAAGATGGATAGCTCGTCTACTGTATATAAATTGAACGTATCGGATACGAAAAATAAATAGGATTCTCATGACCCAAATGAAACCACACGATCTGATTGGGATTGCAGATGTCGCTGCCAAAATCCCGGCTTTTTTGACCAAAGTGCCCAATTTGCTCACTGGTCTAAGACAGGCATATTTACGTACTCCGAACACACCGGCCGGCTTGGGTCTGGCTTTTGAAAAAGCGACCAAGCGTAACCCCGAAGGTATCGCCTTGCGTTTTGAAGAGCAAAGCTATAGCTATGCTGCTCTAAATGCTCGGGCCAACCAGATTGCCCATTTCTATCTCTCCTTGGGTGCCAAGAAAGGTGATGTAGTTGCCGTGATGGTCGAGAACCGCCCTGAGCTGATTGCTAGCGTGATTGGTCTGGCTAAACTGGGTGTGACCACCGCCTTGGTGAATACCTCTCAAGTCGGCAAAGTGCTGACGCACAGTATCAATCTGGTCAAACCGATTGCTCTGATTGTGGGCGAAGAATGTCGTCATGCAGTCAACGAGATTCGTAATGACCTGAATATTAGCAGTGATCGCTTGCACTGGTTTGCAGATCAGAATACTCAAGCCGATCCGGGTCAGGCACCTGAAGGCTTTATCAACCTGGCTGAAAAAACCGATCTCTCTCCCAAATTTAACCCACCGACCACCCATTCGGTGCAGGGCAAAGATGGGCTGTTCTATATTTACACCTCGGGCACCACAGGTCTACCTAAAGCGGTGATCTTTACCAATGGCCGCTGGACGCTCGCTTATGGCACCTATGGGCATGTGCTAAACCTCAATCAAGATGATGTGATGTACTGTACCCTGCCGCTTTATCATGCCACAGGCATGGTGGTGTGCTGGTGCGGTGTCATTGCAGGTAGCAGCACCCTAGCGATTCGGCGTAAATTTTCGACCTCCTCTTTCTGGAAGGATGTACAAAAATTTGATGCCTCTGCGATTGGTTATGTCGGTGAGCTGTGCCGTTATCTGATGGATGCTCCCTCATCTGAACTGGAAAAAGGCCACCGCGTGACCAAGATGATTGGAAATGGGATGCGCCCAAATATATGGGATAAATTTAAATTCCGTTTTGGCATTCAGGAAGTGCTGGAACTATATGCCTCCAGTGAAGGCAATGTCGGTTTTAGCAATATTTTCAATTTTGACAATACCGTCGGTTTCTCACCCACACCGTATGCCATTATTGCCTTTGATAAAGATAAAAATGAGCCGGTACGAGACCTTAAAGGCCGTTGTAAACGGGTGAAAAAGGGCGAGACTGGTTTACTGATTGGTAAAATCACCCGTCGTTCACCTTTTGATGGCTATACCGACCTGGAAAAAAACAAGTCAGTCATCATGCAGGATGTATTTACCCAAGGTGATGCTTACTTCAATACCGGAGATCTGGTGCGCAATATCGGCTTCCGTCATGCGCAGTTTGTCGATCGTCTGGGTGATACTTTCCGCTGGAAAGGTGAGAATGTTTCAACCATTGAAGTCGAAAACATGCTGACCGAGTATGACAAAATCGTTGAAGCGGTGGTGTATGGTGTAGAAATCCCCAATACCAATGGTCGTGCCGGTATGGCCGCGATTACCCTAAAACCCGATGTAGAATTAAATGATGCAGATTTAGCAGCCATGGCCGCTTGCTTTAAAAAATGCTTACCGGCTTATGCAGTACCAGTATTTTTACGCGTACAACAGCAGGTTGAAACTACAGGCACCTTTAAATACCAGAAAAATAAATTGAAAGAGCAAGCATTTGATCCGAGTAAAACCGATGAACGCCTGCTAGTGTTATTGCCAGGTGCAACGGCATATTCCGAGCTCACCGCAGAGATTTTTGCCAATATTCAGGCTTATCAATATCGCTTCTAAGTACTGAAATTGCCTATTTTTTGTTTAGATAAAGCATAATTGTTGTATTTATAATCAAACATGGGCAACTTTGTTATTTTTTGCTTGCGCTGAAATGAGATCTTGCTACAATACGCTCCATCAAACAAAGTGGTGCTTTAAGCTATTTAGCTTGACTTGCACTGCACATTCAAACCTGGTTTGAATGATGGTTCAGGGTCGTTAGCTCAGCTGGTAGAGCAGCGGACTTTTAATCCGTTGGTCCCGCGTTCGAATCGCGGACGACCCACCACTTATTTGATATTCCTTGATGGGTCGTTAGCTCAGCTGGTAGAGCAGCGGACTTTTAATCCGTTGGTCCCGCGTTCGAATCGCGGACGACCCACCATCTTCCGAAAGGATCACGTAAAAGTACACCACACTCTTGCGTCATAAAAATGGTCATCATTTTTATTCCTCAGGGTCGTTAGCTCAGCTGGTAGAGCAGCGGACTTTTAATCCGTTGGTCCCGCGTTCGAATCGCGGACGACCCACCATTCTTTCCTTAGAATGTTTCTCTGATTTACTTCATTATATTTTAATTAGATTACGATGTTTTGGTCGTGTATTTCTGCACCCAGATTTTATGCTTACGCGTTCCCACCACTCGCCTTTATTGTCTAATCTAAATCGTATTTGGGTGGTGTTTCAAAAAGTATGCTGGCGTTAAACAAATCCGTTATTAAGGTAAAAGAAAGTCAAATCAAAGGCTTTAAAATGATTTTCGAGCTTTTTAGAAAAGTTGCAACTTCTCCTAAATCCACGCCTGATTCGATGACGAATTCTACAGTTGTTACCTTCAATACCGACGGTAAAAAACTTACCGATCACTTGCTTGCAACATTGAAATGCTGTGATAAAACTATCCCAGTGATCACTCGCAATTCCAGCATATTGAACCCCAAGCTTTTTAAGTCTAGCTTTAAGACGTTGAACCGTTGCTAAATCCCGCTTACCCCAAACATAAGCAACAACTTCTCCAGATTCTCGATGGTAGGCATAAATAAGCCATTGTTTATTTTTCTTATTCCCTACAAAAGTCCAAAGTTCATCGACTTCAAGACATTCGTAGTGGCTTTGTTTAGGCTGAATCTGATAGATCGATTCACTTAAGGTTCGTAATACCTTGCCAATGCTGATACGCTCGACTTCAGCAATATCTCTTACACCGCTTCCTCTGACCATTAAATGTAATATCTTGCCGGTAATACCTGAGTTACATCCTTGATAGCTTAATGCATGATCACCAATAAACTGACGTTTGCAATCTTTGCATTGATGGTTTTGTTTCCCATCTACTTTGATGCCATTTCTCTTTATATTGTTACTTAGACAGGTAGGACATTTGATTTGTAGCGTTATTTTCATACCTCTATTTTATCAAAAGCCATATTGTTTTTTTCAGCATACTTTTTGAAACACCACCCGTATTTGAATTAAGCTTTCGACCAGATCAGCCAATTTTTATCAGGCATTATTTTTGAATATGAAAGGATGTGTCTTTGACCAGTTCATAGGCTTTTGAAGGTGCCGGATAACCGCGATCAAATAATTCCCGGTTGGTTCTTTCCTTTTCACTATAGATTTTTTCCAGATTCATGACCAAGTGATTTGAATCTTTAATCTTATAGTAAAAGCTCGCCCCTTCTTTGCGATTCACCACCACATCGGTACGTTCCGGATTGATAAACCAGCGGTCTTTACGGTAGGTGATATTGTGAGCCGTGCTGTTTTTGGTATTATCAATAAATACTTTGCCATACTGTAAAATGCTGCGATACACGGTACCGTCCGGCATCAGAGTCAAAATAAATTCTGCCTTGCCTTCAGTGCAAGGGGCAAAGCGGCCATCACAATCAATTTCAGTATGATAACGGCCTATAAACGCCTTGGCATCCTCTGGTACAGTTGCAGGGTTTAAATCAGCTTCTGCCGGAAGAGTCGCCTGCCCTGCGACCTGAGTTAAGGATTTGGCACTGACGGTCACTACATCGGCCTTCGTATTGGCAGCGGAAATTTTAACACCCTCTTCTGAGGCCGCCTGACTTTCCTGTTCAGGTTTGACTTGTTGCTGATCACAAGCCTGCAAAATCACTATACTTCCCAACACCAGGCTACATTTAAAAAAACTGCTTAATGTACAACGTGATACATCCAATTTCATTTTTAATAAACCTAAATAGGAAACATGGCGAGCAAAAAGCACACAGCAAAGCTGCTGAAATTTACACAAGAGTTCAATAGAATTTTCACTATGTTAGTAGCTCTTAGATCTGGTTTTAATCTTTATTAACATTACTTAACGATTTTATTTTTAATCAGCACTTTAAAAAGCTTAAGCAAACTCCATTTCTTTAAGTATGGATCCGTTTTAGGATTCAAACATATTTTTAATCAGGAGATTTTAATGGCCAATGTTGGTTTATATCGCTCTAACCGCTCAAACATGATTGCAGGTGTGATGGGTGGTATTGCTGAACGTTTTGGTTGGAACGCGAATTTATTACGTCTGATTTTTGTGGTGATTTCAATCATGAGTGCCGCATTCCCAGGTATTTTGGTTTATCTGGTGCTGTGGTTAATCATGCCGAAAAAACAGTACAGAATTGATCATGACAGCGTTCATCAACCTCAGGGCTATCAAAATCCTGTGCGTACAGTGAATCAGGATAAACGCTATTAAGCTGTACAGTCATTTTTAACAAGCGTTCTTAACCAGTTTCATCGCAGAGCTTCCTCTTTCACCCCGGTTAAATGGGATGAAATTTTGATGCCACGGTAATTTCCCCAAGTTATCGTGGCTTTTTTTGCCTATATTTTTTTGTTATTTCTTTGCTCTATTACTGCTTTTCACTTTCTTTCTCAGTTGAATTCACGATAAGTTCAAGATTCCAATTTTTTAAAATGGATTTCACATGACTCAGGCAGAATGGATGATGCTGTGGCTCTGTACCGTAGCAGCCCTGCTGCATGGTTTAAGCGGCTTTGGCTTTCCCATGATGAGTACGGCTGTTCTGTCCAGCGCATATCCGCTTAGTATCGCGGTTACCCTTGTCATTCTGCCCTGTCTGCTGCTGAATCTGATCATGCTGAATGCCAACCCTGCGCATAGCCTGTTGAATAGTATTGACTATTATATAAAACGCTATTGGCCACTAATACTTAGTAGCCTGATCGGCAGTGTACTCGGGGTCAAACTGTTACTTTGGCTAAATGAAGCTTATTTAAAACTGTTACTGGGTCTGGTGATTGTATTTTATGTCTTGGACCAGTTACGGGCACGGCCATTGCAAGTCAGCCCACATATTTCCAGCATGCTCTGTTTTGGTTTATTGGCCGGCATTATTGGAGGTGCGACCAATGCCATGGCGCCTTTTCTAATGATGTATTTAATGAGTTGCCAGCTCTCTAAAACAGATATTGTCATTATCAGCAATCTCAATTTCATTGCCGGTAAACTGATCCAGCTAGTTTTACTGTTTCCAATTCTGATCACACTGGAAACCCATCAACAGCATATTCTGATCGGGATCAGCTTATTCGCCCTTGCTGGTGTCTGGATCGGAGGCAAAATACGCCATCGTTTGTCTCAGCAGCACTTCAAATGGATTGTCCTGGCTTTACTTCTTGGCTTGGGCCTGTATGCCCTCTGGCAAAGTGCTGGATTATTGCAACAATCTGGTTATAGTATCTTTAAATAGGGTATTTTTTAAACAAAACAAAATTAAAAATTCAAAGCTAATATAAAAATGACGTAAATAAACACCTTGCAAGGAGAGCATATGACTCAGACCAACCTAGCTACCCCGACCAATGCTATGCCCAAAGGACTGCTGAAAGGCTGGATCCTTATTTTTGTCGCAGCCATTGTAGCTTATGGCTTATATCTTTACCTGCCCTATGACCAGAATGCCAATAAAGGACTGGCACTTTTAGCCTTTATCGGTATTTTATGGCTGACGGAAGCCATTCATATCACGATTACAGCGTTACTCGTCCCCGTAATGGCGGTATTGCTGGCTATGCCAATGGCCTCTGGTGAAGAACTGGTTCCGATTACCACGCAAGCCGCTTTGGCCACTTTTGCCGATCCTGTCATTTTCCTGTTTTTTGGTGGTTTTGCACTGGCCACAGCCCTGCATATTCAGAAACTGGACCGGAAAATCGCCATGTGGATCATTTCCCTGTCCAGAGGACATCTGGGCATTTCTGTACTGGCGATTTTTGTGGTGACGGCGCTGCTGTCCATGTGGATTTCCAATACAGCCACTGCTGCCATGATGCTACCTTTGGCCTTGGGTTTGCTTTCACATCTGGATGTCAGCAAGGATCGTAAAACTTTTGTCTTTATCCTGCTCGGCATTGCCTATTCAGCCAGTATTGGCGGACTGGGCACCATGGTCGGTTCACCTCCGAATGCCATTGCCGCCAAGGCACTCGGCTATGATTTTGCCGACTGGATGAAAATCGGCTTGCCGATGATGTTCATTATTCTTCCCGCCATGCTGGTCAGTTTATATCTGGTACTACGTCCAAAACTAAATCAAAAAGTACAATTTGTGACCGAAGATATTCCTTGGACCAGAACCCGTATAGCCACCATGATCCTCTTTCTCTGTACTGCAATTGCCTGGATTTTCAGTAAAAAATTCACCGAAATTTTTGGTATTTCACAACCGGATACCTGGATTGCAATTTCGGCTGCCTGTATGGTGGTGATTCTGGGTACCGCAAGCTGGAAACAGATTGCAGAAAATACCGACTGGGGGGTCTTGTACCTATTTGGTGGTGGTCTGACCTTGAGTGCCATTCTGAAGGATTCAGGCAGTTCGCTGGTACTGGGGCAAACTCTGGCCAATGCCTTTGGTGATGCCTCCCCGCTGATGATTATTTTTGTAGTCGCCACTTTTATTATCTTCCTGACTGAATTTACCAGTAATACCGCTTCGGCTGCCCTGCTGGTACCAGTATTTGCCGCAATTGCGGATCAGATGGGCATGCCCAAAGAAATTCTGGTGATTGTCATTGGTATTGGTGCCTCATGTGCCTTTATGCTGCCGGTAGCTACCCCACCCAATGCGATTGTTTTTGGAACCGGTCATATCCAGCAAAGCGAAATGATGAAAGTCGGTTTTGTACTGAATATTATGTGTATCTTTATTATTTCCCTGTTTATTTACTGGTTCTTTATTTAATCATTAAAGTTTAAGCATCACACCATCCACAAAGCACACTCCGGTGTGCTTTGTCGTATTGATCGCCTATATGTTGAATCTTTCTCTCATCGAAAAATGATATGCTTTTAAAAATAAAAAAGTATAAATTTCATATAGTCTAAAAATCATAGAAGCGCTAAATCATTTATGGATAAGCTATTTCAGTTCACATCCCAACCGATCCAGAATTCTCCCTGGAAAATGACGCTTAACCTCGCGCTTACCCCTTTGATCATCGCTGTAATTTTATTCCCTTATGCGCTATTTCATGAAGCCAGCTCTGGGGGTTTTCTCCATTTTCAGAAGCCTGTTTTCAGCGCTTTTGATTAGCTTTTTTGTCTGCCTGACTTACTGGATGATGGTCTTCCCTTTCCTATTAGTGACTCACCTGCTACTACGCCATTATCAACTGTTTAATATCATCACGATTTTAATAAGCTACGTCTTGGGGATCCTGATCATGGCCTATCTCTCGCATCCTCCAAGCGAAGCTTTTAGTTCCCATTTTTTGTTTCTGCTGTGTTTTTCCCTGCCGATGGCACTATTTTACAGTTTTCTTAGCTGGCAAGCCGACCAGACCTGATCGCTTATATTCCATTTTAATCCGGCTTTAAGCTTTCATTTTAAAATGATTCAGTTCCTGATTCAGTGCGGCAATCATGTCTGCTCGACTGATAATTCCCACCAATTGCTGCTCGCTCACCACCGGAATATAGTTAAAAGAACGCTCGACAAAGTACGGCACCAGATCCTGAATGGGTTGTAAGGGCTGCACCGTAATTACCTTACGGGTCATGATATGTTTGACCTGATGTTCCCAGCTACTGCGCACATCGGCAGCGCGCTTGAACCATTCCACCACCTGATACATTGCCAGTGTACCGACCAGTTGTTCATCGGCATTAACGACGGGCAGGCTCATCAGGTTCATCTGTTTAAACTTGTCCAGTGCGTGCTGGATATCATCATTTTCATGCAGGGTTGCCACATCCTTCGTCATAATATCCTGGCAGCTAAATTCATGCACCGCACGCGCATTGGCACGGTTTTGTGCCTCCAGAATAATTTTTTGCAGGTCATATTCACTGATATCCAGCAGCTCGGTGCGCTGATCCAGCACTTCCTGAATATCCTGCGGTTGAATGGTGACTTTCTGGGTCGGCGTCGGATCCTTGGAACGAGTATTTAATTGAGCTTGCTGCGGATAATCCTTGCCAATCATTCGGTTAAAGACAATGGCAATCACCATCAGCAAAATTGAATTGAGCAGTACCGGATAAAATACAAAGGCATAACCCAGTTCATGCACCGGCTGGCCACCCAGCACTGCAGTAATCGCTACGGCGCCACTCGGTGGATGCAGGGAATCCGTGGTCATCATCAGGACGATCGCCAAGGCCACGGCTACACTAAAAGCCTCAGTCGGACTAGCTATGAATAAAGCGCAACTCACACCAATCACGGCAGCAATGGTATTTCCGACCAGAATATTCCAGGGCTGTGCTAGAGGACTGGCCGGCACAGCAAACAGCAATACCGAAGATGCACCCATCGGGGCAATATACCAGGCTTCAAAATCCCCCAGAATCCATAAACTCAACAAGGACGAAACCACCAAACCCAATAGTGCACCAGCTCCACAGAGCAACCGGTCTTTGAGTGGAAGGACTTTGAAATTCGGTTTTAAGGTATTGAGCCAATCGAGATGGGAGTGAAACACAGTGCGCCTGATCTTATTGTTCATAGATTTTGGGCATTATAGAGCCAAGCCAGATGAAAGGCATCTGTGTTTTACATCTTTTCATCATGAGTCGATCGAAGCTTTTTAAAACCATAATAATCTCGCTCAGCTTGAAAATACTGATCCTGTTTTTTTTGCAGAACAACCGCCCCCCTATCAATCGCCATTGAAATGGAAAAACCCTTTGTAACCATTTTGCTTAGTATATTTCCAGAACATTTTTATTGTGGCCTGCCTATTCATTCAGGTTTGATCAGGGGCTGGATTTTTAACAGCTCAACCTGACCATAATAAGTTGAAAATGCCACATCTCCGGCATCGACTCCAGTGCCGATCCGAATAAGATTTTCGACCGGAGCCAAACGGGTCGGATCAAACTGCACCCAGCCACCGTCTAAATAGGCTTCAAAAATGGCATGAAAATCGGGTAGAAACTTTTCAATTTCCACATAACCGACCACCATGCGTGCCGGAATTCCCAAGGCACGGCACAGCGCAATGCCTAAATGGGCAAAGTCACGACATACGCCTGCGCGATGCACCAGTACATCTGTAGCAGTGGTAAACTGATCAGAACTGCCAGACACATAAAAAATATTGTTATAAATCCACTGTTCAATGGCTTTGATCCGCGTATAGCCCGGTGTCATCCAGCCAAATGAGCGTTTCGCCATTTCCAGTAATAAATCCGAATTGCAATAACGGCTGGCCAACAAATAAGGCAATACTTCATCGGGCAGCTCAGGAATGGTTACTTCTTTCATACCTTGCTGAAGTTCCAAAGAGAGGCTCGGTTGACGAACCACTGTCGCCGTATAATTCAGCTCAAAAGCCTCACAGGGTTCGACCTGTAGCCGAACATGACGGTTTTGATGCTGAGTATCCTGGAATTCATGCCATGCTACGGGCAGATTAAAGCTAAGTTTTTCTTCGAGAATATTCTGATCAGGATGATGTGCCGCCTGAAGCATAAAAATAAATTCTGTCGGTTGCACGACCTTGTATTTTAAATGGCATTGAATTTGGTAAGTGGTCATGAAGTTCCTTATTTTTAAGCATTATTATATTGCGTGAATATTAAACTAATTTAAGAACGACAATCGTATAAGATCCGTTGAACTTTATGACTCTCCAGTGAACAGGATGCCATATATCTGATTTATTCCTGATTTTCAGATCAGCCTGTATCAACCAGCAAAGCCAAAATCGCAGTAAGCCTCTAAATGCCGCGTATCCTTTAAGCCTGTTTTATTTTTTTCAGAAAAGTATCCCTACATTAACCCTTTGCCACTCCCCTGCAAAGTCCTTATAATTGAGCACAATTTTTCTCTAATTTTAAGTGGATGACCATGAGTCGCGCCATATCGCATATTGATACCTTCCAAGGCTTAATTCTTGCCTTACAAACTTACTGGGCGGAGCAAGGCTGCGTCATTTTGCAACCTTATGATATGGAAATGGGTGCAGGGACATTCCACACTGCGACTTTCCTTCGTGCGCTGGGTCCTGAAACCTGGAATGCCGCTTATGTTCAACCGTCACGCCGTCCGAAAGATGGTCGTTATGGTGAAAACCCGAACCGTTTGCAACATTATTACCAATTCCAGGTTGTGCTTAAGCCAAACCCGGACAACATCCAGCAGCTTTACCTAGACTCATTAAAAGCGATCGGTATTGATCCTTTAGTTCACGACATTCGTTTCGTAGAAGACAACTGGGAATCTCCAACACTAGGCGCTTGGGGCTTAGGTTGGGAAGTTTGGCTCAACGGTATGGAAGTAACGCAGTTCACGTACTTCCAGCAAGTCGGTGGTGTTGAATGCTACCCAGTCACCGGCGAAATTACTTACGGCCTTGAACGTCTTGCCATGTACTTGCAAGGCGTAGACTCAGTTTACGATTTGGTTTGGACCAAAGGCCAGTTCGGTACGGTAACGTATGGCGATGTGTTCCATCAAAATGAAGTGGAACAATCGACCTATAACTTCGAATATGCCAACGTTGAAAAAATGTTTGAATTGTTCGATTTCTACGAAGCTGAAGCAACACGTTTGATCGAAGCGAAACTTCCACTTCCTGCATATGAGCAAGTCGTGAAAGCATCACACAGCTTCAACTTATTGGATGCGCGTGGCGCGATTTCTGTGACTGAACGTCAGCGTTACATTTTACGTGTACGTACATTGGCACGTTCTATTGCGACCAGCTATGTAGCAGCACGTGCGGAACTTGGTTTCCCAATGGCTGAACCTGCATTACGTGATGAAGTGTTGGCACAGCTCAAAGCACAAGTTGAAGCAGAAGCGAAAGAAGCAAACAAGGAGAGCAAATAATGTCTAAACATACCGTTTTGTTCGAATTGGGTTGTGAAGAACTTCCACCAAAAAGCTTAAAAAAATTACGTGATGCCTTACATGCAGAAACCGTAAAAGGCTTAAAAGATGCGGGTCTTGCTTTTGATTCAATCGAAGCTTATGCAGCACCACGTCGTCTTGCACTTAAAATCGTCAATGTTGATGCTGCACAAGCAGACACACAAAAACGTTTTGACGGCCCTGCCAAACAGGCAGCCTTTGATGCTGAAGGCAACCCGACTAAAGCACTTGAAGGCTTTATGCGTGGTCAAGGCATCACAGTTGATCAAGTATCGACTTTCCAAGCCGGTAAAGTTGAAAAAGTTTGCTATCTAAAAGACGTAAAAGGTCAAAGCCTTGACGTTTTATTGCCACAAATTTTACAAAATGCTTTAGACAACCTGCCAATTGCAAAACGCATGCGTTCTGCGGCGAGCCGTACTGAATTCGTACGTCCTGTGAAATGGGTTGTGTTGTTAAAAGACAACGACGTAGTTGATGCGACGATTCAAGATCACAAAGCCGGTAACGTGACTTTTGGTCATCGTTTCCACGCGCCAGAAGCGATCACTTTAACGCACGCTGACGAATACTTAAGCAAGCTTAAAGCAGCTCACGTTGTGGCTTCTTTTGAAGAGCGTCAAGCAATCATCGATCAACAAGTGAAAGCGCTTGCTGATGAAGTCAATGCCATTGCGATTGTACCAAGCGATCTTCGTGACGAAGTGACTGCATTGGTTGAATGGCCTGTTGCGCTACGTGCAAGCTTTGAAGAACGCTTCCTTGCTGTTCCTCAAGAAGCATTGATCACTACGATGCAGGACAACCAAAAATACTTCTGCTTAGTGAACGCTGACAATAAACTTCAACCGTACTTCATTACTGTGTCAAACATCGAGTCGAAAGACCCGACACAAATTATTGAAGGTAACGAAAAAGTTGTTCGCCCACGTTTGTCTGATGCTGAATTCTTCTTCCTACAAGATCAAAAGCAACCGCTTGCATCTCGTAAAGAAAAATTGGCTAACATGGTGTTCCAGGCAGAGCTTGGCACACTATGGAACAAGTCTGAACGTATTGCAAAATTGGCTGTTGCGCTTGCGCCTATTACAGGTGCAAAAGCGGAAGATGCTGAAAAAGCTGCCCTTCTTGCGAAGTGTGACTTAACTTCTGAGCTTGTGGGTGAATTCCCAGAACTTCAAGGGATCGCGGGCACTTACTATGCGCGTCTTGAAGGTGAAAATGCTGAAGTAGCTGAGTCTTTAGGTGAGCAATATCTTCCTAAATTTGCGGGTGACGTTTTACCGAAAACCAAAACTGGTACAACCATTGCTCTTGCGGATCGTTTAGACACGCTCACAGGTATTTTCGGTATTGGTCAAGCACCTACAGGTTCTAAAGACCCGTTTGCACTGCGTCGCTCTGCGATTGGTATTTTACGTCTGGTAACTGAAAACGAGCTTGATGTTTCAATCGAAGATTTGATCAAACTTGCACTTGCTGCCTATGGCGATGTATTGAAAGATCACGACAAGACTTTGACAGATGCAGTTGCATTCCTGGAAGGTCGTTACCGTGCGAAATACGAAGATCAAGGTGTTGCTGTTGATGTTATTCAAGCGGTTCAAGCCTTGTCACCAAAATCTCCGCTTGATTTTGACAAGCGTGTAAATGCAGTCAACCACTTCCGTGCATTGCCTGAAGCGGCTGCGCTTGCTGCTGCCAACAAGCGTGTTGCGAATATTTTAGCGAAAGAAGCGACACCTGAAGGTGCTGTGGTTGAAGCAAACCTGGTTGAAGATGCTGAAAAAGCTTTATTCACTGAACTTGCGAAAATTGCGCCTCAAGTTGAACCGTTATTTGCTGCGAAAGACTACACTGCTGCCTTGTCTGCACTTGCTGCACTTCGTGCGCCAGTCGATGCATTCTTTGATGGCGTCATGGTGATGGCTGATGATGCTGACCTGAAAGCAAACCGTTTACGTATGCTAGCTCAGCTGCGTGACTTGTTTACCAAAGTAGCTGATATTTCAGTGCTTCAACATTAAGCTCTGATTGAAATAAAAAACCCGCTTTAAAGCGGGTTTTTTATTTTGAAAATCTTATAGTTAGATGTTAAGGTAATTGAAAATCAAAAAATATTAGGAATATAAATGGTCAGTAATTTAACAGTTCAGAACATCAATCGTTATACAAAAGAAATTGCAGATTTAAATTTAAAAATTAGCCAAGAAAACAAAAAAGAAGCTACTCTAAATGATAAAATTAATCAGATCTTAAAATCATTAAATTCCAAAAATGTAAGTTTAACCACTCTAAGTAGTAAAACTTCAGATATGAATCGAAAGCAATCTGAGGTAGCTAGATGTCAGCAGAAAAAAGCGGAATTACAAAAAAAGTTAGCTACAGTAGAAACAAGTCTCCTTAAAGCAAGACAAAAATTATCTAAAGAGCAGGAAGATGAGAACAAAAAATTAATGGCTTTAGAGAAAAAATTAAACTTACAACAAATACAAAATAAAAAAGCAGTCACCCAAGTCATTACAAATGTTGGACTACAAAATCAAAATAGCCTGCCTGATGCAGAATACGATTTTTTTATTTCTCATGCATCTGAAGATAAAGAAGAATTTGTCCGTACTCTTTATCAAGCTTTGATTGATGCAGGATATAAGGTCTGGTTTGATGAAATTACACTTAAAGTCGGAGATAGCCTAACAAGTGAAATAAATAAAGGTTTAGTAAAATCGAAATTTGGAGTAGTAGTAGCATCTCAAGCTTTTATGAAAAAAAATTGGACGCGTTATGAATTTGAATCTTTAGTAGCTCAAGAAATGGATAGTGGAACTAAAAGAATTCTACCTATTTGGCACGGCGTATCTAAAGATGAAATCATTAAGTTTAGCCCTAACCTAGCTAATAAAGTGGCTTTGAATACCGCCAATCAAAGTATTTCTGAGATAGTTGAAGCTCTATCTGAACTATTACCTCTTGAAGAAGATGAATTAGATCAAGATATTGTCTAGAGTAAAATTAATTTTAATATAGGCAAAGACTATAGGATTCCCTATACTTTGCCTAACAACACTCAACAAGAAAGAATCATATGAAATTTAAAACACTCATTCTGACTGGTCTTGCGAGTATCGCAGTTACAGCTTGTACATCTGCACCCAAAATCCCACAGCTTCAGGTTGGCGTCTTACAGGAAGTCCAAAACCTCGAAGTTGTTCCAGCCACGACCAACAACAAGGCCAAACTGACCAAATTTCTCGATAAATGCGTGATTGAATTTACGGGCGATATCGGCAATAACCGTGTCATTGAACAATGGTCATTTAAAGGCATGACTCTAATCGATACCGGCTCAGCGACTTTCCAGCGCGACGGTACTAGCACTGCACAAAAATTTGACCTGCACGATGCAGGCGTACAAAAGAACTTTGTCAGCTTACGCGAACATTTCGCCAAAGATGCGTTGACACAATGTGACTAAAAAATCGCCCTGTTTTTAATATAAGAATAGGGCTTTTATTTTGCTGAAAATCAATTCAAGGCTTCTCCTGATATCTACTGCCCTTTCTTTAAAATTACAATATTCCGGCACAGATCAACCTGAAAGCCCTGCACTCTTCACAGGATATTCATTGTTTTTGACCAATTATCCGTTACACTGAAAAACAAACTCAGACCGCACTTAGACGAATTCGAGGTCGATCCATAATGAATATCAAAACCCCAATTATTTTAACGACAGCTTTGATGCTTTCTGTTCCAGCATTTGCACAAACCACGACTCAGTCTGCTAAACCGGTTAAGCCTTATGGTGAAAATCCGAACCTGCTGCATGTCTTTGCTTATAAAGCACAGGAAGGCGTGATTAATACTGCCGAGAAAGTCGGTGAAGCAACGGAAAAAGGCATTGCTAAAATCAAGCCAGGGGTAGACCGTGCCTGGAGTAATACCAAGTCTGCAACCTCGGATACACTGCAAAAAGTAGATCAGGGTGCAACTCAGGCAGCCCAGCAAACCGGTCAGAAAATTCAGCAGACCAAAGAAGTTTGGCGTGGCAATTCACAGCAGGCGCCTATTGTTCAGCAGCCTTTAAGCCAGTCGAGTGCGACGCAAAACCCAAATACACCACAGACTCAACCCCAGTCAGGATCAGCTACCAGTTATGCGGTAACCGATTTATAAAAAAAGCCCGTGATGGGCTTTTTTAATTTTTAGAACGTGATGGGCTTTTTTAATTTTTAGAAAATAAAACTATTACCTTGTATCGACGCGATCTATGAATTGACCTGTCGAATCGGCTGACCCTGTTTAAATGCTGCTACATTTTCGACCATTTGATCCACAATCCGTTGTCTTGCATCGACACTGCCCCAGGCATTATGCGGTGTCACAATCAGGTTGGGAATCGTAGAGTCGAGCAGCACATTGCCCTGTTTCGGTGGTTCTACCGTTAGAACATCTGTCGCTGCACCGGCAATCTTGCCTGCACGCAGAGCCTCAGCCAATGCCGCTTCATCGACAATTCCGCCACGCGCACAGTTAATTAAAAATGCGCTGCTTTTCATTGCATCCAGCTCAGTATGACTGATTAAATGGTGGGTATCTTCAGTGAGTGGACAATGCAAAGTTAAAAAATCGACTTGAGGAAGTAGCTCGGCAAATGGCGCACGAGATGCATCCGCCGGACGATTTGGCAGCGCGGCAATAAGCACTTTCATGCCAAAGGCTTCGGCCAGTTTCGCCACCGCATGGCCCAGTTCGCCATAACCCACAATGCCCAATGTTTTTCCGGCCAGCTCGACAATTGGCGCATCCAGCAAACAGAACTGACTGGCTTTTTGCCATTCGCCTTGTTCTAATGCACGTTGATAAGACAGGAATGAAGTCGCCAGATTGAGCATCAACATGATGGTATGCTGCGCGACTGCCGAAGTGCCATAAGCCTGACAGTTACACACGACGATCCCTTGCGCTTTGGCCGCCTCAAGGTCGACATTATTGGTGCCGGTTGCAGAGATTAAAATGAGTTTGAGTTGAGGGCATTGCTGAATCGTAGCTGCATCGATCATCACCTTATTCGTAATGATGACATCGAAACCAGCTACACGGGATGCAATCTCGACAGCCGATGTAGCCGGATACAAAACCAGTGGATCAAATGCTGCATGCAGTGCCTGAAAGTCCAAATCCTGCTGGTCTAAAGAAGCATAGTCTAAATAAACGGCTTTCATGGCTGTTCCCTCAATCCTATTTGACAATTTATGTCTGTCATTTAAAACAAGTCATTGAGTCTTTTCAACCTGTTTCCAGCCTGAAGCTTAATCCAGCGGTTTATCCATATGATTACGTAGTGACTTGCGGATTCGATACACCACATACACGGACAGAATAATCATAAAGATGATGGACGCACTGACCATGATCACTGCAGGATGCACAGTTTCTGCATGCGCCAGATTGGGCAGAACCAGACCGAAGATAAAACATACTTGCATCATAGAGATCCCCTTCTTCGTTTCAACCATCGGGAACGATATAATTGGTTTACTATTTATACCGCTTATCTCTATATTATGCCAAGCTCATCACAAGTCAAGTAATTGTTTTTTATGAAAATTTTTAGTTAACTTATCTCACTGTGCGTCACAAACTGCGTATTTTTGTCATTATCGTCGATAAAAGCAGCAGCACCATACTCATTGGTACTCAGATTCAGCTGCTTATAGCTAAACATATAAAAATCGCTATAACGCTTCATTAAAATCGGGTGCATGCCCAGACTAAGCTCATCCTGTTCCTTGATCAGTTTCATGATATGCCGGTCATTCATCACCACCAAATAACGTTCATCATTCAGATTAATACTCAATAAACCATTACCTTTGGCATAAATCGGAATCAGAAATTTATGGTTCAGGGTAATTGCACCTTCTGCATAACTTTCGATTTTATGGCTGATGACATTAAATACCAGACCATGTCCATAGTGATCCAATAACAGCTGACGATTTTCCTGCGGCAAATTCACATGAATGCCCAGTTTGAGCAGGTCATGCTGATCAACCTGTTTATTGCGTAACAGTTCCCGCAAAATCACCTGTTTCTGGCTGGCATCAAAAAACTGGTTATCCAGTTGCAGATCGTTATTTTTCAGAATGTATCCCAAAGCCATGCGGTGTCGTGGCAAGACATTTTCAATCACCTTGCGATAATAGAACTTGCTGTTTTTCTTGACTCGGCGCATTTTCTGATAGAAATAGCTTGGCTCATATTCATGCACCAAAAAGTCATAGAGCAATTCGGAACTGGCCAAAACTGCGATCGCATCATGTCCGGTAAAAGGTAAATGCAGCACATGATGATGCGGAATCAGCGCCTCTAATTTCAGATAATGGGCACGATCTTCGGCACAGTAAGGATCATAGACAATAATATATTCGCAGGTGTTGTCGATATCTTCGGCTGCAACCCGCATATTTGTATTCAGCTCTGGCTGATAGAACATGTTATAACGGGCATCATGTACATCTTCCGGATCGATCGAGTATTGCGGCACCATCGCCACCACCCGTTGTACGCCCAAGGCACGGGAATACTTGATCGCAGCATAGCCGCCCATCGAACCGCCATAGGCAATACGCTGCTGAAACGGCTCAATCAGATCTGCGATGGCTTGCAACATGTTCCACATGGAACCTTGTGGAAACCAGGATTTATGCTTGGGCATAATACCAAGTACATTAAACTCGAATTTCGCCAGTGACTTTTCTGCATTGATGTTGAGGCCCTTGGCACGGGTAATCAAATCGCCAAATGAAAAAATCAGTTCTGAAGAAGATCCCGGCATAAAAATCGCGCGTATATGTTCATCTTCAAAAACAATCTGCTTGTCCATAACTTTCCCGTGCTGGTAAATCGAACCCTTCCACAACAATTCAGTCAATGAACGCTGTCAAAAAAGTGAATATGCTATTTTATATCGATCAAAAAGATTAAAAAGCGCAAAATATGACACAATCATTACATCCTGCAGCAAAACAGGGTTTTAGTGCGTCGGCTGAGCTCTATCAGCAAGTGCGTCCCGATTATCCGGCAGAAATCAGCCAGTGGCTGAGTAAAACGCTGGCTTTGCCTGCAGATGCGCATCTTTTGGATTTGGGCAGCGGCACCGGCAAGTTTATCCCCTATTTACGCCCGCTCAGTAAGCACATTATCGCGATTGATCCTGTCCCGGAAATGCTGGCTCAATTACAACAGGCGCATCCGGACATTCATACTCTTGAAGGCGTTAGCCATCAACTTCCCCTGCCTGATCATAGCCTGAATGCGGTATTTTGTGCACAGTCATTTCACTGGTTTGCCGATTCTGCTACCTTACAAGAATTAGATCGGGTACTCAAACCGCAGGGTTATCTGGTGTTAATTTGGAATCAGCGCGATACTCGGATCGACTGGGTTCAGGCCTTGGCCGATTGTATTGCCCCCTTGGAAGGCGATACGCCGCGCTATCATAGCGGCACCTGGCGCGAGGTCTTTGCACAGCAAACGCTATTTCAGCCCTATGCAGAAACCACAATGACCCAGCAACAGCATGGCAGTGTCGAGCAGGTGGTATCCAAGCGGCTGCTCTCGACTAGTTTTATTGCAGCCATGCCTGAACAGCAGCAGGCACAGTTAAAACAACAATTTGAACAGATCATCCAGCAATATACAGCCAAAAGCGCAGAGGAAATGATCGATTTTTCTTATGTCACCCATATCTATGTGTTCAAGAAAAGTAATTAAAAACAGGAGGCGATCATGCATAAAATACCAGGAATGACACGAACGCTGTTGTTCGCTGCGGCCATGCTGCTGATGGCATGTGACCAGAAAACGACAGAAACTCCGACTGAAGCGACAACAGATAATACGGCTTCAGATCAAGTCATGCAGGAACTGAAAACCGAGCCACTGAAAGACTTCCCTAAAACTGCTGATGATCCGCATGATATTGCTGCATTGACAGATTATGAACAGCGCTTTCAGGAAATGAGCAGCGACTTGGAAAAAGAATTAAACAGCATGCGCGATGATGAAAATATGACAGAAGAATTTGTCCAGCAACGTCAGCGTGATCATGTCCAGTCAGCATTGAATATGTTGAAGGCTTTAGAACTGAAAACCGAACAGGGCCGTTATATTCAGGGCTTAATGTATCAATACTGGGAACATCAGGACAAATTACTCAATACTCCCAAGACTCAAGCTACACCCGTGAATGAAGCCAGTGAGAATGTCAAAGGTCTAGGGAAATATCTACACGCCCAAGAACAACTGGAACGCTGGCGTTCGCAATATCCGGATCTCGCCAAGAAAGAACCCGCTTCCCGGCAAGTGAAGGAATAGTCTAGGATGCTAGATTGGCACACAGCTTAGATAAAATACAAAAATAATCTAAGCTGAACTGGCAGCTTTAAAACAGCGTGAATGAACAAGGCCGGATCTGTTGAGTCTGCATTCAGTATAAATACTAGATCATCCTAGCTATAAAATGACTTAATCTGCTGTCAGAAACTGATGCACACCTTCACCCGCTGCACGCCCTGTGGCAAAACAGGCTGTCAGTAGATAACCGCCGGTCGGTGCATCCCAGTCCAGCATTTCTCCGCAAAGAAATACATGTGGGTTAGATTTCAATTGTAGCTGTTCTGACAACACTTCACGCTTGACGCCACCCGCACAGCTAATCGCCTCTTCAATCGGGCGGAAACCTGTGAGTGGAAGGGTCAAATGTTTAATTTTTTTGGCTAATGCAGTAGCATCTTGCCATACTGCTTTGTCTAGCAATTCCCGTACTAAAGCCGCCTTGGCACCGTCCAATCCGGCTTTACGCCAGACATTAGTTAAAGACTGCTTCTTACTTGGCTGTAATTTTTGCGCAAGCTGTTCGATGCTTTGATTTGGGAATAGGTCCAGATGCAGCTGCATAGGCTGCCCCTGTTTTAGTTGCTCGCGTAAGCCACGCCCCTGCTTATAGATCAGACCACTTTCCAGACCATAATGACTGATCACGATATCGCCGATGGTCTTTTCACCTTGCCCAACCCATGCTGCAACACGTTTCAGCGGCTGACCAAAGACTGGCTGCATAAACCGAGACCAAGGATATTCCACTCCGGCATTACTGGCTTGGAAAGGCTCAATTTCATCCGGTTTCAGCCATGCTTGCCATGCACCATCACTCCCCAACGCTGACCAAGACACTGCCCCACAAGCCAGAATAATGGCATCAAAATGTTCAGTGCGATATTCATTATTTTTCAGATCATGCAGTTCGAGCTGTTGCTGCTGCAACTGGCTGACTTTATGCCGGTAATGAAACTGGATGCCATCACTGGCCAAACGCTTGAGCCAGGCACGCAGCAAGGGCGCGGCTTTCATCTCTGTGGGAAATACCTGGCCGGATGAACCGATATAAGGCTCAATGCCGAGCTGCTTCATCCAGTCTTGAATCCAGAGTGCATCCCAGCGTTTGATCCAGGGAGACAACCACTCCACCTGATCATAACGTTGTACAAACTGTGGCACAGGCTCAGCATGGGAAATATTCAGACCAGTTTTGCCTGCCATCAGGAATTTACGCGCAGCAGACGGTTTTTGCTCATAGACATGCAGCTCATAACCAAACTGACTGAGCACTTCTGCCGCCATTAAGCCTGCGGGGCCTGCGCCCACAATAGCAATGCGTTTGCTCATCTGCTTATTCCGCGACGGTGGCATTCTGCCCTTGTAAAGGCTGGAAATCATCAAAGCGCGTTACATAACTTTCAGGCTTGGTGATGATCAGTTGCTGGCATAATTCGCCACGTTCCAGATATTTAATTTCAAAATGGGTACGCGCCGAATCTGCAGCAATCACTTCTTTGACAAAAGGCAGCTTCCAGAGCTCTCGCACCTGTGTTTCTGCTTCTTCGATATAAGTAGGAATATTACTGGCCAGCGTAATCGTTCTACCGATTTTCAGGCGGGAAAGCAGGAACTCAAAAAATGGCATATTGACCCAGCGCTGCGCCGGATTATGCGGCTCAGGATTTGGATATAAAATAAAGAATTGTTCGACCTGCTCCGGATACAGTGCATGCACGATCCACGGTAAAGCATCGGCATGAACGGTCTGTAAATTGGTTTGACCTTCAACAGCATGCTGTTTTTGCATCGCCAGAAATTTTTCCCGGGTACGTTCAATCGCAATCAGTTGAGTGTCGGGATTGTTCTTGCTGAATAACAAGGCATGTTTACCTTTACCCGCTCCCACTTCGACGCAGACCGGTTCAGGACTGATGCTTTGAAAATCACGGGGCGCATGCATACGCTGTGCTTGAAATTGACGAATCGGCATAATCAGATCAAACTAATAAAAACCGCATAAGTCTAACAAGCGCGGCTATATTTGCCTAATCGAACCTTTATTTTTCTTTGGAGTCGTCCCATGCCTACCACTTTAAACTGTCCGCGCTGTGGCAAGCTGACCACATGGGAAGATAATGAATTCCGTCCTTTTTGCTCAGAACGTTGCAAAATGATTGATCTAGGTGCTTGGGCCAATGAGGAATATAGTTTGCCTACTCAGGATGCACCACAAGCCGACAACAGCGAAGAATAAATTGTCTTCCCTGTCGAAAATTCTGTCTGAAAGCAGAATCTTGTCGAAATTAAGTAAATAAATCATATGAATTTTATAAAATTACTTAGATAAAGCAACACGAATTAACATCTTTCATAAAGCCTTAGTATTATTGTTCTACTCTAAATTTTCACATTATTTTTAGAGCAATAATATGGGTTATATTATTTTAAGAGTCATATTAATTGGGGTTGGTCTACTCGCACTTCTTTCGTTGGGAGTCGGCATTTTCCAACAAGATAGCTTATTTATTGTATTGGGTGTGCTTTTTGCTTTTGCCGCTTGGCTCATACACATGCAAACGCGACAACTTCGCAATAATCCCTTTTCAGAATAAAAATAAAAGACCAAACTATATTGGTCTTTTATTTACGCTTTTAACCCGCTTTACCTGCAACAAAAGGATTATGCTGCTTTTCAAAACCAATGGTGCTGATCGGTCCATGTCCTGAAATGAATTGGGTTTCATCTGGCAGGCTGAAACATTCTCGCTGAATTGAATCTAAGAGCTGTTGATGGTTGCCACGCGGGAAATCAGTCCGGCCAATCGAGCCTTTAAACAATACATCCCCTGTCCATAACAAGTCATAATTTTTGTTATAGAACATCACATGACCCGGCGTATGGCCTGGAGCAAAACGTACTTCAAATTCTTCATTGCCAAGTGTGAGCACTTCACCGCCTTCCAGCCACTGGGTCACTTCAACTTTTTCCGGAATCGGAAAACCATAACGTGCCGAAACTTCTTGAATCATGTCAAGCCAGAATGCATCTTCCTTATGTGGTCCGATTACCGGTACATTCCAGGCCTTTTTTAATGCACCCACCGCACCCGCATGATCCAGATGGCCATGAGTGAGCCACAAGGCTTTAACCGTTAAACCCAGCGCTTCAACTTCAGCTTTGAGTTTTTCAGGTTCGCCCCCCGCATCAATCAAAATGGCTTCTTTAGTGTCCGCATCCCAAACGATCGAACAGTTTTGCTGAAATGCAGTAACTGGAACAATTTTGACTTGTAACATGGGGTGAAAAACCTCGGGCAAGTTAATGGGCAAGTGTCTGTGTCAATGCATCCAGATTAGCCTGGAGCAGACTGTTGAGCAATCGCAAATGATCTTCACGGCTATTTAAAGCAGGAATATAGCGATAGCTTTCACCGCCGAGTGCTTTAAATGTCTCGGCATTTTCGATTGCCAGCTCTTCAAGCGTTTCCAGACAGTCCGCGGAAAATGCCGGACTCATCACCTGAATTGATTTCACCCCTTGCTTGGCCCAATCT
Source organism: Acinetobacter sp. YH16052 (assembly GCF_013417155.1). Taxonomy (GTDB): domain Bacteria; phylum Pseudomonadota; class Gammaproteobacteria; order Pseudomonadales; family Moraxellaceae; genus Acinetobacter. The sequence continues at coordinate 166,435 of NZ_VPEO01000006.1, forward strand.
TCGAGCAAAACATCGGTATAGGGCTTGATCCACTCCTGTTTGCCAAACCGCGACTGAAAGCTGATCGCATATTGATCTTCGCTTAAACCTAGTGCTTCCGCCACCAATTTACCCGTGATGCGGCAACGGTCGGCATAAGGATCGCCTTTATCAGCATAAGGCTGTGGAATGCCGTGGAAAGACATCAATAATTTCTCTGGTTGACCATGAATTGCCTGATAATCACGTACACTTTGAGCCAACGACTGGATAAATAAAGGATGTTGATAATAATCCCGGATCACTGTCAAACCGGGTAAATTACGCTGTTTAACCACCCATTTCGCCACCGCATCGTATAGAGGTGCGGTCGACGTGGCTGAATATTGGGGAAACAGGGGAAATAGAATTACGTGTTCCTGTGGCTGCGCGGAGACTTGTGCCAAGACATCCTGAATGTTGGGATTGCCATAGGTCATGGCGGGTACCACATTCAGCTCAAACTGCGGATACAGCTGGGTGAGATGCGTCTTGACTGCTGCGACCTGCTCAAACAGAATTTCACGCATCGGCGAATCCTGTCCCCATACTTGCGCATAGGCCTGTGCTACCCGCTTTGGACGGAAGGGCAAAATGAATAAGCGCAGAATGATTTGCCAGATCGGTTTGGGAATTTCAATCACACGCTGGTCAGATAAAAACTGCTTGAGGAAACGGCGTACCGCTGGAATCGTAGGCTCATCTGGTGTGCCCAAGTTTGCCAATATAATCGTCACTTTCGCTTTAGCAGGAGAATACATTCAGTTCGTCCGTCAGGATATCAACCCCTGTACTTTAACAGCTTTTTATTTATTCTCTCTATGGATTAATACGCTGACTTATATTGAAAAGTGCGATCTAAATCCAGCAAGCTGCTATCCAGCAATTTTTGCGCTTTTGGCGTGATCTGCCACAGCATGCGCTGTCGGTCATCACGACCGGATGGTACAATCCAGTCATTCTGGCGCATTTGAATTTTTAAACTATGCAAGGCACGAATATTCATCTGGGCACGCGCAACTGCATGCGCACGCGGCATCTGCACCCGTGCATCCTGCAAACCGGTTTCATTCAGATATTCATTCATGCGCTTCGAGAAAAACTCTTCAGGTGTGGGATTGACAAAGGTTGAACCCAGCAATGCCAATAATTGTGCCCAAGTGAGTTTTTTCTGTACTTTGATTTCCTTGAAGTTACCATCCTGATAAGCATGCATCCGGTATTCAAAAGAAAAAATTTCATGCATCGCTACTTTGGGCAAGCTTAGGAATGGATCAACTTCTGCAGTTCCACCATCACGTTCCAGTTGAGCCACTTTGGCTTTCAGCTGATCAATCTCGTCATGTAGCGCCTGAGTATTTTGCGGACGCACCCAGCCAGTCACCGGATAGCGCTCCAACATTTGCGGCATGTTAAAACGCACTGCCATTTCCAGATCGCGCAGGCTACGGTAAGTAAAGACCTGATCGACTTCCTGCTGTAACAGTTGACGGAATTCCTTGAATTTTTCCTGTAATTCCGGTTTGGCATCATGCAATGCACTTTCACGTGATGCCGGATCATCATGCATAAACACAATAATCGGTTTTTGCTTGGTCACTGCATAAATATATTCGAGATGCATATAGCCAACACCCGATACCGACTGCTCTCCATACTGGCTTCCCAGCAGAATCACGACATAATCACAGTCATCAATCTGGCGGCGTGCAAATGCAGTATTCAGCGGTGTACGCTGTTCCAGTCCCCACGAGAAAAACCCCATTCCTACCAGTGTTTGAGACAGAATGATACGCTCCGGTTGCATTTCTGCCCCAGAGGTTGAGATGAACACTTGGTACCGTTTATCCAGCATGGGCTATCCTCTTCTCCTGTACATTTGGGTAAAAAATGCATCATCACATGCTTCTTTACCCAATATGGCCACCCCAAAATCAAAATATCTTTCTTCTTAAATTATAAAAATGAGTTTTAAACTGCACTCATATTACTGACCTGCCATTTTAAATCGGCCGGAATCAGGTGCTGCAAAATCGGTCGGAGCTGTTCAGCATTCTGCCCACTCACCACCAATTCAATTTTCACGCTTTCTTTAGACTCATGCTCAAATAATAACCCATTTTTAATTAAAATTCGGGCCGTTTGTCTTGCAACCGCGAATCCTGAGTCAATTAATGTCAGCTTTTGACCAAAAATATACTGAATTGACGATTTTAGGAAGGGGTAATGTGTACATCCTAACACTAAATAATCAGCGCCCTGATCTACAACTGGTTGTAAAATCTCTTTTAATGTCTGCAAACAGGCTGCACTCATCTGCTCCCCAGCCTCAACAAAAGGCACCAGATCCAGACTGGTCACAGGCAGGACTTTGACTTGAGCCGGTTCAGCAAAACGGGAAATGACATCTTTAATCAGTTGGCCGCGGAAGGTCGCGGGCGTGGCCAATACCGCCACCGTTTTCGACTGGGTATTCAGGACGGCCGGTTTAAGTGCGGGTACTAAACCGATAATCGGAAAGTTTTCACCATAATAGTCACGCAAATAATCCAGACTAAAAGCGGAAGCGGTATTACAAGCCACCACCGCAACTTTACAACCTTGACGATAAAGCCATTCAATCGCCTGAGCCGTCAAGGCACGAATTTCCTGATCATCTCTCGGGCCATAAGGCACATGCGCAGTATCCGCATAATAGACAAAGCGTTCATTAGGCAAATGGCGGGCAATTTCCAGGGCGACTGACAAGCCGCCTACGCCTGAGTCAAAAATGCCAATAGGCGCATCTACCGTGGCATTGGGCATCGGGTCTAATAACTGGGAAATTGGTTGAATAGCGCTCATAACGTTGCAGGTAGCTTGTTTGAAATTTCTAGCGATCAAGCTTAAACCTCAGGTGCTCAAATGCAAGTCTAAATCACCACTTTTCAAACTTAAAACGGTTTCGCCTGCCGGATTTTCATCAAGCTCTCCCATCTCGACCAGATGTAAAAATGCCGCACGCTGAATCAGGGCATTAATCCCAAAACGCACATGCACATAAGGCCGCAACTCACCTTTGTATTCACGCATAAAGATTGGATGTTCAGCATCAACAACAATCAGGTCTTGCGTGGTCGTGCCCAGTTGCAGATAAATCCTTCCATTAATTTCAACCTGATCGACCTGATTGACAAATAAAGGTTCATCTTCAACTTCAATTTCAATCATTTCTACCGGTGTTTTTAGATAGAATTTATCGTTTTCTTTCCAGAGTACCGTTGCAAACAGGTCAATCATAGGCTGACGCTTGATCAATTGACCTTCGTGCCACCATTCGCCGTTGGCTAAAACCTTCAGATCCATGACGCCACAATGCTTTGGCTGCCATTGCTCCAAAGGGGGAATTGACCTTTTGTGACTGCCCTGTGCATCTTTTAAGTATTGTGCGATATCCATTAAATTTTTATCATCGGGATAAGTTACTTTTTTCGTCGGATTTGTGCTGGGTACTGGCTTATCCATAAAAGAAGACCTTAATGACGGAAAAATAATATGTTTCAGCCAATTGGCTAAAACCGGCTTTAAAACTATACTAGCCCAGATTATCAAAGACACCAGCATTTTTGTGTCTAGGAACCAAGAACACTTATGGCAGCACCCAATCATATGATTATGGTTGCCACCGAATAGTAATATGAGGAGTCCTACATGGAACACATCGAACGTGAATCGATGGAGTTTGACGTCGTCATCGTAGGCGCAGGCCCTGCGGGTCTTTCTGCTGCGATCAAAATCCGTCAACTTGCAATTGAAAACAACTTAAACGATTTGTCCGTTTGTGTCGTAGAAAAAGGCTCCGAAGTCGGTGCACATATTCTGTCTGGTGCGGTACTTGAACCGCGTGCCATGAACGAGCTGTTCCCGGACTGGAAAGAACAGGGTGCCCCGCTAAATGTCCCAGTGACTGAAGATAAAACCTTCTTCCTGCTGTCAGATGAAAAATCACAGGAAGCACCACACTGGATGGTACCTAAAACCATGCATAACGATGGCAACTATGTCATCTCGCTCGGCAACGTGGTGCGCTGGTTAGGCCAGAAAGCTGAAGAACTGGAAGTGTCGATCTTCCCAGGCTTTGCAGCCTCGGAAATTCTGTATCATGCCGATGGCACAGTCAAAGG